>CAZFBB010000013.1:22955-30272 GCA_964517235.1 uncultured Fusobacteriaceae bacterium | reverse complement strand
GATTCAGCAATTGTACTCTTTAAAAAATCTAACTCTTCAAAACTTAGCATAATTGGCTGTGCTGTCGCTCTTGCACACTCTCTTTCTAAGTATTCAAAGAAATCAGCAACTCCCTTAGTTTGTGGGTTAGCTCTATATATTTCAGCTTGTTTAGTATATTCTTTTACTATTTTAGCAAGGTATTTTTTAGTAGTTTTATCAAAGTTTACTTTATACTTTCTTTTACCTTTACCTATTTTTTGCATTTTTCCAACCATTCCCATAGCAGATTGAGCCTGCATTAAATCTGTTTGACTAATTCTATTTGCATTAACTTTCATTTCTAAAAACCTCCGTTATTTCGCTATCTTCTTAATTCTCTCCATTATGACTTTCCCTAATCCTTCTTCCTCTATCTCTTCTACATAGATAGTACTTCCTTCCATATATAGGAGTCTGTGTAGAGCTTCAAATAAATTCTTTGAGGCTTCCTTATAATCTCCCTTTTCTGAAAGTACTTCTACCTTTGAAAATTCTTTTCTGCTAAGAGGCCTAAATGCCAAAATTAGGCTGTCACTTTGAAGTCTATATAAATCTTCTCTTTTTAATATCATTATATCTTTAGCAAAAGCTCTAGTTCCTTTTTTCTTTGTTTCAACTTCATCACAAGATCCAATAACAGCTTCTATTTCATCCTTTGTAATTGCACCACTACGAAGAATAATAGGCTTTCCTCTTGTCAAATCTAATATAGTTGACTCTATGGCTTTTTCTGTTTTACCTCCGTCAATAACGAAGTCTATTTCATCTTGTTCAAATTGACTCAGTACATGTTCGCAACTAGTTGGACTAAGCTGTCCACTTTTATTTGCACTTGGTGTCGCAAGGGCTCCTCCACTTGCATTAATAAGTTTAATTGCTATTTCATTGTCTGGCATTCTTACTCCTAGGCTATTCCCACCTGCAGTAACCACATCACTAACCCACTCTTTCTTGGGTAAAACTATAGTAAGTGCTCCGGGCCAAAACTTTTCAATTAATTTTTCTACTATCTCTTCATTGGTAATATAAGTTAATTCTTTAAGGAAATTCTTATCTCCAATAAGAGTAATAAGTGGTGAATCAAAAGATCTATCTTTCACTTTATAAACTCTTTTTACACTCTCATCATTTGATACTATAGCACCTAATCCATATACTGTATCTGTAGGAAAAGCTACTATCCTTCCTTTTTGCACTTCTACACCAATGTCTCTAATATTATCTTTAAATCCATCTAAAACTCTCATCCTACCACCATTCTAACACAAATAGAAAAAATACACAACATTCATTTTTAGAACATTTCCTCTTCTTCTATCTCAACTTTTCTTAAATTTCTTGCAGCTTCTTCTGGCAATACTGGATTAATATAAAATCCTGTTCCCCATTCAAACCCAGCTATTTTAGTTAATTTGGGCATTATTTCCAGATGCCAATGAAATATCTCGTCAGTTTTTGTCGAAATATTTACTGGAGAAGTATGCAAAACCATATTATAATCTACATCTCCCAAAGTCACTTTTATTCTAGTTATTACATTTTTAAGGACTTTTGCAAGTTCCTTTATCTGTTTCTTGTTAATCGTACCAAAATAAGCATTATGAGTCTTAGGCATTATCCAAGTTTCATATGGTAGTTTACTTGCAAAAAAGTTAAAAGCAATAAATTCATCACTTTCTTCTATAAGTCTTTCTTTATCTAATATTTCTTGAGAGATTATATCACAAAATACACATCTATCTCTAAATTTATAATAATCATAAGCACCTTTTATCTCTGTTTCAACTCTTTTAGGTACAACAGGAGTAGCAATAAGTTGCGAATGAGAGTGCTCAAGAGATGCTCCTGCATCTTTACCATAATTTTTAAAAATTAATATATGTTTTATATATTTATCTTGAGAAATCTCTACATATCTATCTCTATAGGCTAGTATTACTTTTTCTATCTCTGTTGGACTAAGCTCAGATATACACTTAATGTGTTCCTCTGTTTCTACAACTATCTCATGTCTACCTAAACCATCCATCTTATCATAAATACCTATCCCTTTTTTTTCAAGTTTTTCTTTTGCTTTAAGTGCTGGATATTTATTTTCAAGAACTCTCACCCACCATCCTGGTGAATCAGGTTCTCTATTTGGTTGTTTTGGATATACCAAAATTTCTTCTCCCGATTTTTTTTCATTTCCCGAACAAAATGGACAATAGGAACTTTCTTCCTCTTTCTTTTTACAATTTTCTTTTCCCTTATAGTCATTAGGTCTATAAGCACGTTCTGGTGAAAATATAACCCATCTTTTACTAACAGGGTCTTTTCTAAATTCAGACATAGTCCCCCCTTAAACAAGTCAAGGTAGTGTATAACACTACCTCAAACAACTATTTTACAAATAATTCACTTAATGACTCATTATTAAATACTCTTCTAATTCCTTCTGAGAATAATTTGTCTACTGAAAGGATAGTTATTTTATCCAATCTTTTATCTTCTGGAAGGTGGATACTATCAGTAATTAGTACTTCTTTTAAAGGTGATGCTTCTAATCTTTCCAATGCTTCTCCACTAAATACAGCATGTGTACAACATGCATAAGCTTCTATAGCACCTCTCTCTATTATTGCTTGTGCTCCATTAGTTATAGTTCCAGCAGTATCTATCATATCATCTATAAAGATTGCTTTTTTCCCTTCAATCTCGCCAATGATATTCATTACCTCTGATTCATTTGGTTTTGGTCTTCTTTTATCAATTATTGCAATTTTACAATCTAACCAAGCTGATAATCCTCTAGCTCTCTTCACTCCTCCAACATCTGGTGAAACTACTACTACGTCGTCACCTGTTAATCCTTTTTCTATATAGTATTTTGCTAGTATAGGTAAAGCTTTCATGTGATCTACTGGAATATCAAAGAAACCTTGAATTTGTTGGGCATGTAAGTCCATTGCCATAACTCTAGTCGCCCCTGATGATGTTAATAAATTAGCAACTAATTTAGCTGTAATTGGCTCTCTTGGACTAGCTTTTCTATCTTGTCTAGAATATCCATAGTAAGGAATTACTGTTATGATTTGTGCAGCTGATGCTCTTTTTAAGGCATCTATGAATACTAATAACTCCATCAAGCTTTCATTTACAGGATTTGATGTAGATTGAACAACAAAACATGTAGCTCCTCTAACAGTGCTATTTAATTTAACATGCACTTCACCATCTTTAAATCTTGTAATTTTTGCATCTCCTAATTGGATGTTTAATTCCTTTGAAATCTTTTCTGCAAGATCTCTGCTTGAAGTACCCGAAAATATTTTTACGTTTTCGTTTTTCATTACCTTTTATTCCACTCCTTCTTGTTATCTTGCCTTGCCCTTGCAAAGGCTAAGGCTCTATCTGGTATATTTTTTGTAATCACTGATCCAGCTGCAGTTAATGCATCATCACCAACAGTCACAGGTGCAACAAACTTAGTATCACTTCCTACAAATACATTCTTACCTATGATAGTTTTATACTTATTTTTCCCATCATAATTACATGTAATAGTTCCTGCTCCAATGTTTGTCGACTCTCCTATTTCTGCATCTCCAATATATGTCAGGTGTCCTGCTTTTACACCTTTTTCAAGTACCGATTTTTTTGTTTCAACAAAGTTTCCTACATGAACTCTTTCTTTTAAATGTGTTTCTGGTCTAATATGTGCATATGGTCCAATAGTTACTTTATCCTCTATTTTACTCTTTTCTATGCTCGAACTTTCAATTCTTACACTATTCCCTATAATACTATCATCTATCTTGGTATTTCCAAGTATCTCACAATTTTCTCCAATTACTGTATTGCCCCTAATTATAGCATTTGGATAAACAAGTGTATCTCTACCTATCTTTACTTTATCTTCTATATATGTGGCCTCTGGATTAACTAAAATTACTCCTTCTTCCATAAGTTCAATATTTTTCCTATTTCTTAATATTCCTTCTGCTTGAGCCAACTGAACCTTCGAATTTACTCCGAGAGTTTCACTAGCATCTTTCACTTGATAACTTTCTACTAACTCATTTCTATCTACCAATATTTTAATAACATCAGTTAGATAGTATTCACCCTTTTCATTATCATTTTTCACTTCTTTTAATACATCAAATAGAGTTTCATTATCAAAACAATAAACTCCTGCATTTACCTCTTTAATTGCTTTTATCTTATCATCTGCTTCTTTTTCTTCTATAATAGCAACAACTTTTTCTCCTTCTTTTACTATTCTTCCATAGCCAAAAGGATTTTCCTCTATTGCTGTTAATATAGTTCCTTTAGCACTTTTCTTCAAATGATGCTCAACAAGCTTATTTATAGTTTCACTTCTCAAAAGTGGCGTATCTCCACATGTTATTACAATAGTACCATCATAGTTTCTTAATTTTTCCTCTGCCATTTTAATTGCATGCCCAGTTCCCAACTGTTCTTTTTGCTCTACATAATTAGGGCTTCCTAACTTTTCTAGAACAAAATCCAACATGTGACCCAAAATAAGGATATTTTCATTTGATCCAGCTTCTTTTAATACACTCATTACTTTTTCTACCATAGATATTCCATTTACTTTATGCAATACCTTTGGTAGATCTGACTTCATTCTTGTACCTTTTCCAGCGGCCAAAATTATGCTTTTAAAATTCATTGCTCATCTCCTATAATTGTACACATTTTTCTAAAATTATATCATAATAGGTCAATATTTTCAAACCCTTTTAGAGAAAGTATATGTTGAATTTTTCTACAATTTTAGAGCAGTTAATGACCTTTTTTTGTTTTCTCAATTTATTTCGACAAAAATTTATTGATTATCTCTTAATTTTATAAACTTTTATTTCATTTATATTTCTTAAATCCTTAATTTTGTATCAAAGTAAAAGCAAGAAAAAAATGACCAATTTTAAAAAATCAGTCATCTATCTTTAGTCTGAAACTCTCATACTTTGAGCGTATCTCTTTTATATTACTCCATTATAACTTCCATTATTTCATTGGAAATATCAAAGTTAGAATATACATTTTGTACATCTTCATTATCTTCCAATGCATCATATAATTTCATTACTTTTTTAGCAGTTTCTTCATCTGTTATTTCTACTCTATTTTCTGGAATCATTGTAATTTCGGCTTCTATCACCTTTATTCCTTCAGAATCTAGTACTTCTTTAACAGTAGTAAAGTCTGAAAATTCAGTAATTACTTCAAATACTTCTCCATCTTCTTTTATATCTTCTGCTCCAGCTTCTATTGCTTGCATCATAAATTCTTCTGAATCTAACCCTTCTGCTTCTACTATAATTTGTCCTTTTTTATGGAACATCCATGATACTGCCCCATCTGATCCCAAATTCCCACCATTTTTTGCAAAATTAGACCTAACACTTGAAGCAGATCTATTTTTATTATCTGTAACAACTTCTACTACAAAAGCTACTCCACTTGGTCCATATCCTTCATATGTTATCTCAACATACTCTACACCTTCTAATTCTCCAGTACCCTTTTTAATAGCTCTTTCTATATTATCTTTAGGCATATTTCCAGCTTTTGCTTTATCAAGGGCTAATCTAAGTCTAGGATTAAACTCTGGATTCCCACCACTCTCTCTTGCTGCAATTGTTAATTCTTTACCTAATCTCGTAAATAGTTTTGCTCTTAATTTATCCTGTCTTCCTTTTCTGTGCTGTATATTAGCCCATTTACTATGTCCTGCCACAACAAACCTCCTATCAAATTATATCCTCTAATATATTAACATGTGCAAAAGATTTTTTCAAATCCCTACTTTTTTGCTATTATTATTTTATCCATTTTTACATCATGCTCTTCATTTTCTATTTTTTCAACTAATTGAAAATCATAAAGAAAACCAATTTTGAAAAGTTCTTTGTCATTTAAATATTTGTCATAGTAACCACCACCATAACCTATCCTATTTCCTTCTGTATCAAAAGCTATTCCGGGGACTACTACCAAGTCAGGTATTAACTCTCTTTCACCCTTAGGTTCTTTTATTCCAAAGGAACCTAAAGTAAAGTTTTCTTTAGTCAAATCTGTTGTCACTATAGCTTCTATCAAGTTGGTTCTTTTATTAATACGAGGAAGTAGAAGGATTTTTCCCTCTTCCAAAATTCTTTTATTAATAAAACTAGTATCTAGTTCTCCATGACTTTCATTTGTCATATATGATTTTATTATTTTAGCCTTTTTCCATTCTTCCAACTTAAATATCTTTTCACTAGCGTTAATGGCGTAAGCAATTTTATCTTGAAAAGGAAGGATTTTTCTTTCTTTCTTTAACTTTTCTCTTATTTCTTTCTTCATCTACCCTCCATAATTAACTCTAATCATCTTCATATCTTGCCAAGTTAACCATCTAGGACTTTCTTTCTGTCTATTACTATCTCTTTGTAAAAAAGAGGGATCATACAATGGTATGACTTTTATTTCACCTTCCCAGTCAAATTCCCTTCCTCTAATACTGTCTATTTTTAAATTATCATCATTAAGTAAAAATTTTGATGTTTCCAATCCCAAAGCTACTATAATTTTAGGATTAATAAGAGCTATTTCCATATGTAAAATTTCCCTATAAAAATCTTTTTCTTCTTCTATAAGTTCACTAAGTTTTGAATTACACTTTACCACATTAGTCAAATAAACATTTTTTTTGTCCAATTGTACCAATTCACATAATTTAAAGAAGAAATCTCCACTTGATCCACTTTTTACCATTCCTTCTCCATTTTCATAAAGGCTAGGGTCATCGCCAATGAACATAATCTCACTACTTTTATTACCAACTCCAAGAAGAACTTTGTCACTTCTATTACCTATTTTTATTATTTTTGTAGCTGATATTTCAAATAACAAATCTTCCCATAATTCACTTTTGTCCATTCTTCCTCCTTTATTTTATGTGATAAAGTTTTGTATATATTCCTTGGGGCACAGCTTCTACCTCTACTTCTACCCCTTTATTCCCTAAATAATTTGATACTGTATCAAAAGCTTTTTGACTAGTATTACTATCTTTACTAATATGAGCTAAATAGACTTTTTGCAATTTTTTATGATAAATATCAAGGACAAATTTACTACACTCTTCATTTCCAAGATGTCCATTATTACTCTTTACCCTATTTTTAAGTTCCATAGGATAAGAACAGTCCATTAACATTTGGAAATCATAGTTTGATTCTATCACTAACAAATCAAGATCACTAAATTCATATTTAATAAGTGATGTTGTTTTTCCTA
>CAZFBB010000013.1:0-22855 GCA_964517235.1 uncultured Fusobacteriaceae bacterium | reverse complement strand
ACTAACAAATCAAGATCACTAAATTCATATTTAATAAGTGATGTTGTTTTTCCTATATCTGTTGCTAAACCTACCTTTTTACCTAGGTGATTTTCTATCTTAAAAGCCACTGTTCTTTCAGCATCATGAAGTACATC
The DNA here is from genome assembly GCA_964517235.1 of uncultured Fusobacteriaceae bacterium. GTDB lineage: Bacteria > Fusobacteriota > Fusobacteriia > Fusobacteriales > Fusobacteriaceae > CAZFBB01. Next base: position 22,718 of record CAZFBB010000013.1, on the reverse strand, counting down.
TAACACTTTTATTTTCAGAGAACCAAAACTAAAATCTCCATTTATAAAATATATTAAATCTTCATTTACTTTCCCAAGTTTTTTAAGACCTGCTTCATAACTCTCTCTCGTTATATATATGGGCAAATTATATCTCCTATGCAAAACACCTGCACCCATAATATGATCACCATGTTCATGAGTAATAAACAACGCTTCTACATCTTCTATATTTCTGTCTATACCTTCCATTTTTTCCTTTAACTGCTTTCCACTAAATCCCGCATCAACAAGAATTTTATGGTTTTCATCTTCTATATATATTGAATTTCCTGAACTTCCTGTTCCTAATATGGATATTTTCATCTTTAACCTACTTTACATCTTCTTTCTTTAATTTTATATAACATAAACTTTTTTGTCAAATACAAAGATTCTTTCCTAAAAAAATTTTCATAAATCAAATTATCTTCTTAAGCAATAAAAAAGAGCCAATTTTATAAGCTCTTTATATTATATCATTTAAACTACACAACTATTCACTACTAAATTACTAACTATTATCTCCCTAGTCCACATGCTTCTTTCACAAGTTTTATCTTTTTCTTTGCCAAATCTCTTGCTCTTTCAGCTCCTTTTCTCAACACTTCTTCTACATATTCTGGATTTTTAGCTAATTCTTCCCTTCTTGCTCTTGCTTCTCCAAAATATTCTAATATCTTTTCTAAAAGCTCATTTTTAGCATGACCATACCCATAACCACCTGCTTTAAACTTTTCCTTCATCTCTGCTACCTCTTCTTTTGTAGCAAAAAGTTCATATAATTTTGTTATGTTATTGTCTGGATTTTTTGGTTCTTCAAGTGGTGTACTATCTGTTACTATTGACATCACCTGCTTTTTAAGCTCTTTTTTACTTGCAAACATAGTTATAGAATTTCCATATGATTTACTCATTTTCTGCCCATCTGTACCGGGTATTACTGCTACTGATTCTAATATTTGTGCCTCTGGCAAAATAAATACTTCTTTATATACCTCATTAAACTTAATTGCAATATCTCTAGCAAATTCTATATGTTGTTTTTGATCTTTCCCTACAGGGACTATATTAGTATCATAAAGTAAAATATCTGCTGCTTGTAGCACTGGATAGGTAAGTAATCCTGCATTTGCTCCTATTCCTTTAGCTACTTTATCTTTATAGCTTACTCCTCTTTCAAGTAGTGCCACTGGTGTAACATTTAACAGTATCCACATAAGTTCTGTATGTTCTGGTACATCTGATTGGACAAAAATAGTCGATTTTTCTGGATCAAGTCCCAATGCCAAAAAATCTAACACTGCATTATGTATATTTTCCTTAAGTGCTTGCGCATCTTTAAGGCTAGTAAGTGCATGATAATCTACTACAAAATAGAATCCCTCTGATTTATCTTGATTTTCTACAAATTGTTTTATTGCTCCAAAATAATTTCCTATATGTAATACTCCACTTGGTTGTATACCTGATAAACTTCTCATTTTTATTCCTCCACTTTTTTCTTTTTCAATTTATTTTATCACTATCTATCTTTTTTTTCAATTGACTATATTCCAAAAACTCCTCTATAATATTCTAAACAGTTAAAATTCTGTATTTACAAGCTTAATTTATAATTTAATCTAGATTTATTATCAATTTTGATTTTAAGTTATAAGAGTTCACTGTATCAATTTTTTCTGAAATCTTTATATTCTTTATAGCCAAATTCTAAAAAATTTTAGATTTAATTAAATAATATAAAATATAAATCTTTTCTTTTATCAATTGAGTAGGAAAAAGCAGTTGAAATTTGTATATCTTTCTTAGGAGGTGTTGTCTATGGTAAAGCTAAAAGAGGAGTATTTAACTCTATTTGTAGAAGAAGTTCAAGAAATCATCGATAGACTTGAGCATTGTATGCTTTCATACAAAGATTCTATGGAAGATGCTGAATTTAATCAAAGTGTAAAAAGAGATTTTCACACTTTGAAAGGCGATTTTTTGACATATAACTTTAAAAAATACTCTGAATACTTTCATAAAGTGGAAGATTACTGGGAGGATAAAACACTTCGGCATGTTACTAGTGAAAATCTCCTTAATAATATGAATGAAATAAGAGAATTTCTTATAATTATCCAATCAAAAGGTTTGGAACATGCAAAATCTTTTGAAGAAAATAGTAAAATATTTAACTTCTTTGAAAATGGAAGAGATAATGTTACTTATGACGAAATAGATAATAGTGATATTGAAGAGGAAAGTTTAAATAATAATGGAGGAAAAGAAGAAACTTTTACTTATACTTTCCATTTAACTTTACATGAAGATACCAACTTAAAATTAGAAGAGATAGAACAATTTTTTAAGTTATATGGTTCTATACAGTATATAAAAAACTTGGGTAACAATATATTTAAGACAGTTATAAGCACTAATTTAATTGACACTTTAGAATCTAACCTGAAACAATTAATAGGTAAGGAAAATTTTCAATATACATTAGGAGCAGAAATAGTAGAAGAGCATATTAGAGAAAAACAACTTAGTAACAATATAACTGAAATACAAGAATTAAAAGCTATTAAAGTAAGTACTACTAGTTTAGATTTTTTACTTAATAGTATAGGAGAATTAATAACTAAACACTCAAACCTCAACTTATTTAAGGGTGATTTAACTGAGCGAAAAAGAAATTCTTATGAAGAACTTTTATACAAGATAGATAAATTAACAAAGGATATCCAACAAGGTATTTTTGATATGAGACTTATTCCTTCAAATTATCTCTTTTCTCAATTTCGTAAAATAATTAGGGATATCTCAAAGGAACTTAACAAAGAAGTAGATTTTATTGTGGTTGGAGAAGACATAAAATTAGATAAAGAAATTATAGATAAATTATCAGCACCTTTAAAGCATATGCTCAAAAACTCTCTTGATCACGGTATAGAAGAAAAAAGTGAAAGGATTAAAAGAGGAAAAAAGGAAAAAGCACTTTTAAGATTAGAGCTATATCAAAAAGGTGAAGATGTTGTTTTGGAGGTATATGATGATGGTAGGGGGCTTGATCAAAAAAAAATATTAAAAAAAGCCATCGAGAAAGGAATTGCAAGCCCTAACAAAAGTTACACAGAAAATGAAATTTTCAATTTAATCTTTAAATCTGGTTTCTCTACAAGTGAATATGTAAGTGAAATCTCTGGTAGAGGTGTTGGAATGAATGTTGTTAAAAGTAATATTGACGATTTGAATGGTCAAATAGAAATTGAAAGTAAAAAAGATACTTATACCTTATTCAGAATTACTCTCCCTACTACTTTGTCTGTTATAGACGGTTTTCTTATTAAAAGAGAAGAAGAGATGTTTGTTATTCCAGTAGCTAGTGTAAAGGAAGTATTAGATGGAGAACATGAAAAGGTCAAAGTTAGTGAGACTTCCATAAACTATAGAGATGAAGACTTTAAAATAGTTTTTAAAAGAGAGGACTATAAGTCAAATATATATTTTCTCATTGAAAGTCTTCAAAAAAAATTTGCTCTTCCCTTTGAGGAAGTTTTGAATAGAAGGCAATTTATAGTCAAAAAGTTAAATATCAAAGGAGCTTCAGTGGAAAAATACCTAGGTGCTACTATACTTGCAAGTGGTGAAACTGTATTAGTTATAAATCCTAGAAAGCTAGTCTAAGGTGGTTATATGAAGGAAAATTTAGGTTTATTAGAAAAAAAAATAGATTATTGGAATTGGAAAAAAGATTATATAGTTTTTCAAATAGGTCTTGATACTTTTGCAACAAAATTAGAAAATATAAAAGAAATTGTTAAAAAAACAGATATTTTACCTGTTAGTGAACTACCCAGTTTTATCAATGGCTTTACTAATATAAGAGGAGAAATCTTTCCAGTTTTTGACTTAAAAAAGAAAAGTAATCTAAAGGAAAAAGTAAACTATGGAAAATATAGTGTTATAATTATACTAATGAAAGACAATGAAGAAATGGCTCTTTTAGCAGACAATATTATCGATATCTATAATATTCCTGATAATCAATTAATAAATTCTGTTTTAAAAGATAAAAAAGAACACAAAATCGCACCATATGAAACTACTATAGACAATACTGTAATAAAATTTTTTGACATAAATGAATTATTTAGATTGAAGAAGATAGTTTAACAGAAATAGGGGGATATACATGGCTAAAAAAACTGTAGCTTTAGTTCTTGCTGGTGGAGCTGGAACAAGATTAGATATCTTATCTAAACACAGGGCAAAACCTGCTACACCATTTGGTGGAAAATATAGAATAATCGACTTTGTACTTAGTAACTGTATAAATTCAGATATCTATACAGTAGGAGTATTAACACAGTATCTACCTAGGTCACTTAGTGAGCATATAGGTATCGGTAAACCTTGGGATTTAGATAGACGTTTTGGTGGAATTACTATTTTACCACCATATCAAAGAAAAAATGGAAGGTGGTATGAAGGTACTGCCAATGCTGTTTATCAAAATCTTAATTATGTCAGTGACCAAAAAGCAGATTATGTTTTAATTCTTGCTGGTGATCACATTTATAAAATGAACTATCAGAATATGATTAGAAAACATGAAAACAGTGGGGCTGATATTACTATTGCTACAAAAGAAGTAAATAGCCAAATTGCACATCAATTTGGAATAATTGAAGTAGACATAAATGATAAAGTTGTTGCTTTTGAAGAAAAACCTGAAAATCCTAAAAGTAACCTTGCATCTATGGGAATTTATATATTCAAGTATGAAGTACTTAAAAAACTATTATTAGAAGAGTGTGGCATAAAAGGAAGTTCTGATTTTGGAAAACATATCATTCCAAAAACTATTGATGAGTACAATGTGCGAAGTTATAAATTTAATCGATACTGGAGAGATGTAGGTACTCTTGACGAATATTGGAAATCAAACTTGGAACTTATAAATGAACACTCTCCCATAGATATTTATGATGAAGTATTTAATATTTACACTAAAAGTGAAGAGAGAGCTCCAGGAAAAATCCTTGGAAATGGAAGCGTTAAAAACTCTTTAATATCTAATGGATGTATAATAAAAGGACATGTAGAAAACTCTGTTTTATCTCCAGGGGTTTTTATAGAAGAAGGTAGTATTATAAAAGATTCTATTATTTTTACAGATACGCTAGTTAATAAAGATTGTTATATAGAAAAAACCATTATTGACAAAAAAGCAATAATAGGACAAGGAGCACAAATAGGTATTGGTGATAATATTATCCCAAATAAAGAAATTCCTAATAAATTATTTACTGGACTTAATTTAATAGGAAAATTTGCCATTGTTCCTGATGAAACAATAGTTGAAAGAAATTGCAGAATTTTGTCAAAGGTTTCTATAGAAGATTTTGGAAAGAAAAGACATATTCGAAGTGGAGAATCTATACATTCAAGTAAAGAAGGTGGGTTTTTTGATTTTTACCTAGATTAAACTTGAATAATCTGTTTCCTTTTTGTATAATGTTGTTAACATATTATACACAGAGGAGAGATGAGTATGAATTATATCGTAGGTATTGATATTGGTGGAACTAATATCAAAGCTGGTCTAGTGGAAGCTACTACAGGTAGAATTGTTACTAGTACTAGTATCAAAACAGAATCTGAAAAAGGTTTTGATGACACATTTACTAGAATTGCAAATTTAGTAAATACACTATTAGGAGAGCAAAATATAACTAGAGATCAAGTTGATGGTATAGGTATGGGTATACCAGGTCCAGTTATAAACCAAGAAATCGTTGCTTTCTTTGCAAACTTCCCTTGGGGTAAAAACATCAATGCCAAAAAATCTCTAGAGGAAAAAACTGGTTTACCAGTAATCGTTGATAATGATGTAAATGTTATCACTATTGGTGAAGCATGGCAGGGTGCTGCTAAGGGACATAAAAATGTTGTTGGATTAGCACTTGGTACTGGAGTAGGTGGAGGAATTATAGTTGATGGAAACTTAATCGGTGGTGTAAAAGGTGCTGGTGGGGAGATTGGGCATTTAGTAATCGAACAAGGTGGAAAACTTTGTGGTTGCGGGCATAAAGGATGTTTAGAAACGTATTGTTCAGCTACTGCAGTAGCTAGAGAAGCTATGGATAGACTTACAGTTAACAAAAATAATAAAGTATGGGAACTTTGTGGACAAGACCTTGCAAAAGTAGAAGCAAAACATGTATTTGATGCAGCAAAAGAGGGAGACACTTTTGCAAAAGATATCGTTAATTATGTTGTAAAATATTTGGCTTTAGGTATTGGAAATATTTTAAATATAATTAATCCTGATATTGTTGTTATTGGTGGAGGTGTTGCTCTTGCTGGAGATATCTTATTTAGTCCATTAAAAGAAGAGATTGCTAAAACTGCCTTAAGCGTTTGTGTAGAAGAGGTAGAAATTGTACCTGCTGCACTTGGAAATGACGCTGGAGTTGTTGGAGCTGCTGCTTTATTTGGATTTAAAAAATAATTCTGTGCTGAAAGACTTGTTCTTTCAGCTTTTTTATTTAGGGAATTTATTACTCTTAATAAAATAACAGTCAATCTATAAAGCTTTTTTCTTCTAATTAAAAAATTGTTTTCATTTTAATTATCCAGTTAGAATTCTAGTCAAATAGTTTATTTTCTAATCATTAATCTTCTCTTTAAACTTTTAAAAATTTCAAAGGATAAATAATATATATGTGTCATCTAAATAATATAAAAAATTTATAATTAAAATAAAGGATTTTTGGTTGTATTATAATGTAAAATGTTGTAGGATTTGCATAATAATATTAATTAGGAAGTGAGTTTTTATGACTGGAGATATTTACCTTCATTTTAAAGGTAATAAATATGAGGAATGTGGACAGGGCAAGCTTAATGGCGAGAGCGTAGTTGTATACAAAAAACTATATGATGACTTTTCCTATTTTATTAGGCCTGCCAATATGTTTTTTGGGAGTAAAGAAGTAGAAGGGGATAATATTAAGAGGTTTAGAAAGATAGATAATCATGAAAATAAAGATATAAATGATTATAGTAAAGAGTACTGGGAAAAACACAGAATTACTTTTAAAAAGCCTTTTAGACTATTTAATATCGGTATTATTTTAACTATATTATTTATAACTATTGATTATTTTACAACTTTTCCAGATAATATCCTAACTCTAATCAATTTCTTACCTATACTAGTTTTTAGTATAGATTTGGTTTTGTTTAGAGAAAGTGCTAAAGTAGATTTGGAAACAAGAAAGAGTAACAACAAATACTACAGGTGTGAAGAAAATAAAGTTCAATTTCAATTCTTTGCAAAGCATAGTGAATCTGAGATAGACTATGTAATTGCCACTGATAAAAGTGGAGAAATCCTTATATTAGATAAAAATAGATGGGAAGAGTATTCACCAGTAGAAATTAAAGGAAGTTATTTAACTACAACTGGATTCAATGTGATTATGGTTCAAATGTGTTTTCTTGTATACCATTTACTACAAAATCTTAATTTAGCTAACTTAAATTTCTTGAGATATGTTTCAATTGCTTTTGCAATACATGGTTTAATACAACTAAAAAGAAATATGGACTAATAAGGTTGGAACTTCCAACCTTTTTTAACGAATAACCAATGATTATAATTAGTTAACTTCATTACTATACCAGTTCTTTTGCAACCAATTATAGAGAACTAATAGTTAACTAAATAAATATTTTTTAATCATAGATAATCAATGTCAAAATTGTTCTATAAAAATCATTTTTCAAATTTCTCTTGTATACAAAAAAAGAGCCTGCCCAAGCAGACCTTAGTAACAATTATCTAGGTGTTACGTTTGAAGCTTGAGGTCCTTTAGCTCCTTCAGTGATTTCGAAAGTTACCTCTTCTCCTTCTTCTAAAGTTTTATATCCACCTTTGTTGATGTTTGAGAAGTGTACAAATACATCTTTCCCGTCTTCACCAGTGATGAACCCAAATCCTTTTTCAGCGTTGAACCATTTAACTGTTCCGTTCATATTTAATATACCTCCATAAAATATTTCGATAATTCTCTAACTTAATAAAACGTGTTGCTAATTCCGAAATATTTCACTTTAATATTACTAAAATTAGAATACCTCGTCTATTAAAAATTGATTATCCACTCTGAGAATACCATTTTTTTATGAAAAAGTCAACATTTCATAAAATAAATATTCTCTATATTATATATTTTTCTGTAAAAATAACCCAATATCTCTATCTAGTTCTTTCTAATTTTTTGTATTTTCTCTGGTGATTGTACACTCCCAAAAATATTTTTCCTAAAAATTTACCTTTTATCATATAAAATCCTCCTTTAAAAATTGTTTATTTAAACTTAACTTATTTTGATTATACTTCATAAAACTCTATTAGTAAAATTTTTTTTAAATTTTTTTCTTATTTCTTCTATTTATATTTATTTACATCTTGTCGATATATATTGTATACTGTAGATAGTGTTATTATTTGGAGGTAAAAATGAAATTTATTAAAAATATAATTATAAGTATTTTACTAATTTTTGCATTTGGAGCATGTGTAAATGTAAGTACCCATCCTATCTTGAGAAATCAAAAAGACTTGATGGCTACAGAAGTGAGGGTAAATATCTATGTTTCTGACGACATTCAATCTGCCAGAATAAATAATTTCCCTTTAAAGACTGGACCAAATTATTTAAAAGTTCCTATTGGAACTAGCATACTATACTGGTCTAAAAAAGGAAAAACGTATAGTAGAAGTATAGACGTCAACAAATCTAGTGACCAATTTTTGATATTTTAAAGACAGTTCAAACTGTCTTTTTTTTGTGCACTAATATCAAACCTAAATACAATTATAACATATTGAATTATTCAAGATATTAATGTAAAATTGTAAAGTATAATTATAATTTTTAAGTTTATACATTATTTTTATTTAGGAGGGGTATAATGAAGAAATGGTCGCATCTTGTTCTATCTATGTTAATAACAATTTTTACTTATGCAAATACTGAGTTTGATGGTCTAAAGCTTAGAAGTGCAGGTTATGAAAATAAACTAACTATCTCAGATATTAATTCAACCACTGTTTATGAAACAGATGGTAAAGTAGAACAGAATATTAAAGTTATATTTAATACAAACTGGGAAGGGTTATACGTCGAAGCCACATCAGGTACAAGAATTACATCTGATTTATATAAAAGTTATATTAAATCTATTATTACACCTGAACTAATTAAAAGTAATATTGTACCTGAGATAGATGAAAGTACTCCAAAAAAATATAATTTAGAGTCTACTACTCATCAAGGTATCGATATTACCTTTGACCAATCTAAATTAGAAGGATTTATAATAAAAGAGGGAAAACTCAGCGAGCATACTAACAGTAATACAGTTGAAAACTCAAAGGATAAATATGATGTAGTTTTTCTAATTGGTCTTAATCATTTGGATACAGAAAAAACAGGAGTAGACAATGTACAAAAACACTTAAAAACTTTTATGATGTCTGATTTAGCTTCTACTTCTTTTAACCGTATTAACATAGTAGAATACGGTGCTATAAAATTTCAACCAAATTTAGATATGGGAGATAGGTATATACCATTTGATTCATCCATTGGAAAACTTGATGAAAATAGTAATCAGGCCAACTTTGGCAACAGATTTTTTTATAAAAATGGATATTATTATGACTTAGACAAAGCTCCCAAGGATTATTTTAAAGTAAAGGAACTTGTTTTAAGAGATTTTAACTCAGTTACCGCAACTGTTAATGGAGAATATATTCTCAAAAATCAAATTTTAGGAGATAAAAATGGAAATTCTTATAGATTAAGAATGTATGACGACTGGATAACTACCTCTTCCACAGACAATGTAGCCCTGACGAAAGCACTGAATCACGTAGGACTATTAGCATCTAACAGAGGAAGTTATGGTACAGAAGGGGGAACAAATACTGCACATGGATTATATTATGCTGCAAAATTCCTTGTTGAAAAATCATTAGGTATAAATCAAAGATTAATTATTTTGAGTGATTCTCAAGTTATGGCTCCAACTTCATTTGATTTAGTGAGAAATTTCCCTGAATTTTCCCCTTATTTAAATAATTTTAGTAAGAGAGAAATAGATTTTATAAATTCAAATAATCCTAGTGCAACATTAAAAACTCAAAGAGAAAATGCTTTTGCTTTCTACAATTGGCTTGGGGACTATACAAAAACGAATAATATTTTATTACTGGCAAGTATACCCTTAACAGACATTAACAGTGATTTAGATTCTCTTAATAGCAATAGTTCTGAAAATACTACTGATAGACTAGGAAATCCATATACAGATATATGGGATACAAATAATGTTGGAAATATCTTTCATCCTCTTATGTTAAAATCATACATGGGTGATATGTTCTATGAATATGAATCTTCTTCAAAGAATATTACAGATTATAAAAACCAAAGTCATTTAAATGATATATTAAATCACTTCTTCGGAATTGCAAGGTTTAATCAAAGTTGGCAATTTGAATATACTGTATCCCAAGTTACAAATAATTATTTTGACTGGAAAAAATCAATCTTTAGTTTAGGTAATTTTACTATCCCTGGTACTACTGATACTGCTATTACTCGAACTAAACTAGTAAAACCCGCTACTACAACAGAACATATTGAAGGGTATAGGGATAGATATTACCTACCTAAAGAAGGAAAATACAATATCAACTTTGTTAATCCTGATGAAAGTAGAAATGGTGAAATTTCAAAATTCGTCAGAAAAGAGCCTGTTAAAAATGTAGATGGAACTTATACTTCTGGTGATTTAGTATTAATTGCTGATATTACACATCAAAGTGGTAGTACAAAAATTGATGAAAATTCTGTTGATTTTTCTGAATTTATCATTGACTTTGATTTTATTAATCCAAATTCAACTAAAAAATTCTCGGTCAATAATCAAGATGGGAAGAAGATTTTTATATCAAATTATGGCTCTGGTGTAAGACTTGAATATACTCTAACACCAAGTGATATTGATACTTTAAAAAGATATATTGACAATGATAGAACTCCAAAAAAAGCTAGATTTACAGTAAATGCAACCACATTAAAATCAGGCGTTAAAAACAACTTGGAAGCCAGAGTAGAAGCTATGGTATACCTAGGGGAACCACAGATAAATAAGGTTGTAGCTACTAATATAACTGCAAAAAAAAAGCTAGAAGTTCTTAAAAAATGGGATAATACACCTGTCTTTGATTTTGGAGAATATGGAAAGGATCTAACATTAATTCAAGCCACTTCAAGTTCATCAATACTATACGTAAATGGAGAAACTAGCACTAATGACAATAGAGATGAAGTAGAAATAAAAATTGATTTTGATAAAAGGTCTATTAGTGCCGAAACATTTAAAATTATTGGAAACAAAGTTAACTTAACAAATACTATAGTTGATTATACTAATGGAACTATCACAGGTCAAATTAATCAAATAGTACCTGATAATAGTCAAATAGATTATACTCTAATAAGTGCACAACATATCAAAGATGATTACAACAATATAGCTACAAATACTCCAACTTTGGCTATACAAATATTAACTAGACCTAATCCTATATCGATTACAGGCTTATCAAGAGATAATTATAAAGGTGCTGAAATAATAATAAATGGTTTGGATAATAGCTATGATTTACAATTTAAAGCTCCTGCTTATACAGAAACTATTGCAGGTACTATTCTATTGTTCCAACAAGAGGCCTCTCCTGAAGAACATAATATAACACCACAAGTACTAGGTTCTCAAGCCGTTGATGTTCTTTACGTTACTGACCATATTAATTTAACTTCAGGTGGAGCATTTAGTATGCCTACAAAAAGTTTGCAACGTGGTTCTGCCTATGTACATTATGATGGAATCTATCAAGTAGGTAATATGGCTTTGGTAAATAGAGCTGGGATGTTTAGTGGACTAAGTGATGATAAACCTTCTAGTTATTCTGCATTAGATTTAGGTACTACTCGAAACTCTATAGAATATCTTGTAGATACACTTGGTCCTACTCCTAATAAATATACAAAGATTAAATCTTTAATAAAAACAAATAAAGTTATAATAGAAAACAATATTATCAATACTGATATTAAAAAATATTTGGACAATCTTTTAGGAATAAATCTAGAAAAGGAATCTACCGAAGTTCAACTTGCAAAGTATTTTACAGATAATATTAATAATATGGATAAATATAAGATAGGATTAAAAGATGCTTCATATACGTATCTCTCTACTACAGGAAGTATCATTGTAACTATTAATAGTAAAGATAATGAAGGAAAATTTATAGTAACTTTGATAGATTCTGCTGGAAACCCTTCTACTAATAGTGCTATTTCCATAATTGATGAAACTATTGTGGATAGTTATACAGTAAATGATACCAAAGCTATAACACCTAAAAAAATATCTAAAAATATAAATATTGACAATAGCGCAAAAGCTTTCTTTACTAATGATACCAAAGTTAAGGTTATTTCAAATAATGCTCCCATTATAGCACACGGAACAAGCGGAAGCAATAGTCTTATCGGACTAGATTTAATTCAACTTGGTGGAGAGGGTAGAAATACTTTTGACATTTATTTAATACATGAATCAGGTTATGCTAGAGTAAAAACAACTCCTATTGTAAGAGATGATGATATTAACTTTAGCGGATTTAGTGGCACATTTGTAGCAAAGGAAATAAATGGTAATAGGGCAGAAATTACTATAGATTTTGGCCTTGTAACAGAATATGCAGGTTTAGCAGAAGTTATCCCAATTTCAAATAGTACCCGCACAGTTAACATAGATGAAAGGAAATTTCTTACTTATGGAAGTAAAGGGACTTCTCCTAGCCCTACAAGTAACAAGTTAATAGTTGGAAGTCCTACAAGAACCTTTACGTTAAACTACTCTAATTCAGTGCCTTCATCAGATACACTAAAAGTTATGTTAAAGGATAACTTAGGAAATGAAAGAAGCTTCTCTATACCAATAATAATAAGTACTACAAATATTATTGGTACTAGAAAAGATGTTAATAGAAAAATTGAAAGTTCATTTACTATAAAAAATGATGGAACTATGAGTATCACAAGTCAAGAGCAAAAAGGAAGTAACTAATATAATGAAAAAGGGCGTTTCAATATGAATCAGCCTTTTTTTATTTAATCTTTTTGAAAATACTTTTATCCAAAATCAAATAAAATAAAGATAGATTGTTGTTAAGATATTAAATATATACAGGATATTACCCATAGAGCTTGGTAATTATAGTAATCATTGAGCTGCTACATCCCAAGAAGCCCCCTCAAAATCCTTTACATAGATTTAGTTAGGGAGCATGTCACTAATTACATATATTAAAAACATACTTTTCTCCTATAGTGTTAGAATTTAATTGATACATTTTTCATTTTATAGTACAATATACAGTAAATATTAAGAATTATTACAATTTAGGAGGAAAAATGAAATTTGATAAAGTAAGAACAAGAATAGCTCCTTCTCCAACAGGAGACCCACATGTTGGAACTGCTTATATCGCTTTATTTAACTTAGCTTTTGCTAAAAAAAATAATGGAGATTTTTTATTAAGAATAGAAGACACAGACCAAACTAGATCTACAAAGGAATCTGAAGTTCAAATTTTTGAGTCATTAAAATGGTTAGGTCTTGATTATGACGAAGGTCCAGATGTTGGTGGAAGCTTTGGTCCATATAGACAGTCAGAAAGATTTAATTTATATGGTGAATATGCACAAAAATTAGTTGATAATGGCACTGGATACCATTGTTTTTGTACAAAGGAGAGATTGGAAAAACTCAGAGAAGAACAAATGGCAAATAAACAAGACCTAGGATATGATGGTCACTGTAGAAACCTTAGCAAAGAAGAGGTATCAGAAAAATTAGCTAGTGGTTTAGAATCTGTAATCAGATTAAAAATGCCTACAGATGGTGAAACAATTATAAAAGATGTACTAAGAGGAGAAGTAAAATTTGATAATCATAGAATAGATGACCAAGTTTTATTAAAAGCCGATGGATTTCCTACTTATCACCTTGCCAATGTTGTTGACGACCACTTAATGGAAATCACACATGTAATAAGAGCAGAAGAATGGATTTCCAGTACTCCAAAACACCTACAGTTATACAAAGCTTTTGGATGGCAAGAACCTGAATTTGTACACATGCCTCTACTTAGAAATGCTGATAAATCAAAAATATCAAAAAGAAAAAATCCTACTTCATTAAATTACTATAGAGAAAATGGTTATTTAAAGGAGGCTATGGTAAACTTCTTGGGATTAATGGGCTATTTTGTTGGTGATGACGAAGTTGTTACTTTAAACCAATTTATTGAGACTTTTGATATTACAAAAGTTAAACTTGGAGGTCCTGTGTTTGACCTTGTTAAACTTGGATGGCTTAATAACCAACATATGAGAAGAAAAGATATTAATGAATTAACTGAACTTACTAAACCTTTTTTTGTTGAAAAGGGATTAATCTCAGAAGACTCCTCTGAAAAAGAGTTAAATACTCTTGTTAGAGTAGTTGATGTACTAAGAGAAGGTGCTCAAACTATGAAAGAAATAGCTGAAAAAGCTCCTTTATACTACAATGATAACCTTGAATTAGCTGTAATTACTGAAGATATGAGCAAAAAAGAAAGAAAAGGTATAGAAAGGTTATACAAAGCTATTGAAGATGAAACAGGTAAAGCATCTATTAAATTATTTGTTAAAAAGATGAAAAATATAACTGAAAATATCTCTGAAGATGAAGCAAAAAACTTGTTAAATGAAGTTTTAGAAGAGATCGGTGAGGGTCCTGGTAAAGTATTGTTACCTCTAAGAGTAGTAGTAACTGGTGCTGGTGCTGGTTCTGATCTTTACAAAGTAATATCTATAATAGGGAGAGATAGAACTATTGCCAGAGTAGAAAAGATGATATCAAAATATAATATTTAATAAACAAAGCTCGATTAAATAATCGAGCTTATTTACAATCACCTATAAAAGCAAAATCATTTTTAGTTGTTTTTTTTATTTTATACATGGCTATATCTGCTTTTTTTATAAGTTCTTGAATATTATTACTATCATGTGGAAACATAGATATTCCAATGCTCACTCCAACACCCACCATTAAATCATTAATAAATATAGGTTGCATAATTTCACTAAGCAAAGCTTTTGCTATAGGTATAACTTCTTCTTTTTCATTTATATTAGATAAAATAATCAAAAATTCATCTCCACCAATTCTAGCTGCCGTATCTGATTTTCTTATTATTTTTCTCATCCTATTAGCCACTTCTTTCAAAAGATTATCTCCTACATCATGACCATAATTATCATTAATTCCTTTAAATCCATCTAAATCCAAGAATATATATGCTGTTGATTTTCCATTTCTTATGGCATTTTCATTAGCTATTTGTCCCCTATCTACAGCTAAATTCATAGTAGGTAAATCGGTTAATTGATCATGTGTTGCCATATGTTTTATTTTTTCAACAGCTTCCTTTCTCTCAGTAATGTCAAAATGTGTTCCTGTTATTCTCATGGGATTTCCTTCTTTATCCCACTCAACAACTTTTCCACTATCAAATACCCAAATCCAACGTCCATCTTTATGTTTCATTCTAGCTTCATAGCTGTATTCATCACTTCTACCCTCAAAGTGCTCCTTTAACAAACGGTTTGATTCTTTAAGATCATCTGGGTGGCAAAGGTCTATCCAAGTTTCTATTCTAGGTTTTAATTCAGATAATTTATACCCTACCATCTCTGCCCATCTTTCATTAAATGTTACAACTCCACTTTTAATATACCAATCCCAAAGACCTGCTTGAGTACCCTTTAGCGCCAAATCTAGCCTAGCTTTATTCTCTATAAGTTCCTTTTCAGATTTTGTTCTTAGCATTATATTTACTACAATTTGTGAAAATACATTAAGTAAAGCTATTTCTTTTTCGAAAACTTCATGATAATTATTTACCCAATCAAAACCTATAAAGCCCAAGAGTTGCTTATCATTTATCATAGGTACAGTTAGAAGTGTTTTTATATTTTGATTTAATAACTTTTCTTTCAAAAGGCTATTTGGCAACTCTTCTGTTTTAGATATGAGTATATATTGACCTTTTTTATGAGTTTCCATCCAATCTTTTAACAAATCTACCAATTCTAATTCTTGTAACTCATCTATATGCTTACTTACTTTATCATCTGTCCATTCATAAGTATTTGAAGTAGTATTTTTCTCAAAATCATATTCAAATATATATACCCTATCTGCATCTACATATTTACCTAATCTAGCCATAGCTTCAATAATATTTTTATCCACATTGTCAAGAGGAATATTTATATAGTTATTTGAAATATCTATAAGAATTTTTTGCAATTCGGTTTCTTTTCTCAATTTTTCCTCTATGATCTTTATTGGGCTTATATCCCAATTTACACCTACCATATATTCATCGTTATTACTTCCTACAGTAAATTTTGCTATAGAATGTATATATTTATTCCTTTCAAGTTTAAAAACAAGATCAAATATTCCCCTTTCTTCCACTGCTTTTTTAAATTTTTTCTCTGCTTCTACCAAAACTTGTTCATCTATGCCTTTTCTCCAAATATCGAAATTAATTTTTGTACTCTTTGGAATTTGATAAAGTTGATACATGACATCATTCCAAATTAATTCTCCTGTTTTTATATTCCAGTTCCATATTCCTATATTTCCTGTTTCAGTAGCAAGAGTTAATCGCTCAGATAATTCTTTCAATTCCTCTTCTATTTCTTTTTTATGCTCAATCTCATCTTCAAGTTGCCTATGTATTATCTTATTTTCCCACACTTCCTTTGTTTCTCTTAAATAAAGTAAAATACTTATTGTTGCGAGCAGTGCTAATGAAAATATAGATAAACCTATAAATAGTGGAAAATAACTTTTATTTTCATTTAAAAAATCATTTGTCACTTTAAAATAAATGTAAAAAACTTCATTATTAATCTTGAAAGAAAAATAATTAGAATAGATATCTTCACTTAAAGTATTAAATTCTTCATCTTCATAAATTAATTTATCTTCAAGATATATGGATATTAAAAATTCCTTATATTTACTTATATTAAGCAGTATTTTTACCCATTCTTTACTATTGATTTTTATAGACAAAAATCCATCAAACTCGTAATCTCTATACATAGGAGAGTATAAATAAATAAATTCATCTTCTTCATTTTCCTTGTGTATATGTATATCCTTTAGATTTTTTACTTTTTTTAACATTGGTATACTTTTGGGATTAACAAAAGTACCTTCTTTGATATAAACAACATCTTCTAGGTCTATTGTCCATTTATAAGAATAAAATTTATCTATGTAAGTAATTGACTCTAAACCTGGCATATGACTAATATAGTTTCTAGCATCTAATTTAAATTCTTCCATTTCATCTAATTTTTCCACTTGCCATCTACTTACTAATCTTTCTATTGCTAATATTCTACTTTCAAAATCTTTATGAATAATATTTAGAAATCTTTCATTTTCTAAATGAACTTTTTCCTTCAAATTTTCCTTATTTATATTTATAAGAATTGAAGTTAATAAAATAGATAATATTACCAATATTGCCCCTACTAAAAAAGCAATTGTGTAAACTTTGTTATTTTTAATATCATTATTCATATCCATACCTCTTTTATTATTATATATATATATATTCTATTCTCTAAATTCTTTGAATCCTTCAATAAAAAAAAGATCTTATACTTATTTCTCTAAATTAAGGATAAAAAATTGATATTTTAATATTTATGAAAATTATTGATTTTTATTAAAATAATTATTAGATTAAATTATAGTTTAAATAACTATTCAACTTTGAGGCTTGTTACTCTTATTTAATCTAAATTTCTTACATAAGCACACTTAATCAAAAAACTCTATAATTCTAACTTTTAGTTAAATTTCCCCTGTTTTCATTTTAAAAAAAATTCTATAAATACTTTTTTTTAATAATATTTAAAAAATAATAATTTACATAATCTTTTTTATACTTAAATTTTGTGGTATACTTGAGCGTGGGGGGATAGGATGAAAACAAGCGACAAAGTCTATAGTTATCTAGAAGAAAAGATTATTAAAGGAATTTGGAAAGCTGGTGACAAAATAACACCTGAGCTTACTTTAGTAAAGGAACTTGAAGTAAGTAGAATGTCTGTTAGGGAAGCTATCGAAAAAATGGTTGCTTTGGGGGTATTATCAAAAACTAGAGGTGGAGGTACATATGTAAATAAAGTTACATCATCTACATATATGAATACTTTATTGCCATTACTTACTATGAATCAAGTCAGTTACCTTGAAATTCTTGAGTTCAGATTAGCCACTGATGTCTTGGCTGTAGAAAGATTTATCGATTTTGCCAATGAAGAATATGTAAGTCAATTGGGAGGTATACACCAATGTATGATAGAAGCTAAGGGAAACGAGGAAAACTTCTTTGAATATGATATGGCTTTTCATCGTACTATTGCTGAAGGAGCATCAAATAATATACTTCAAAAGACTACAAAGATGTTATTTGACATAACAGAACATTTTACCAAGAATCATCATTACCTTTTAACTATTGAGAAATGTATAGAAGAACATGGAAAAATTTATGAAGCTATTATAAATAAAGATAAAGAGTTAGCAAAACTTTACACAATAAGACACCTTAAAAGAACTATTGTAGAATTAAAAAAGAGATAAATTAAATGAAATTGTCAACTTTCTAAGTATATAAACTTGGGAGGTTAATATGTTAAAGAAAAAAGGCTTTACTATGTTTGAATTAGTTATTGTAGTGGGTATAATAACTATATTATCTGGAGTTACTTTTGTTTCTATAAATAAAAGTAGAAGTATTAAAGACTTAAAAATATTAAAGGAAAATGTAAACGTATTTGTGAATAATCTGGCTCTTATAGCTGACTCTCAAGATGAAAGATTAGATATTAGTTTTAATTTTGATAAAAAATTGATATCTGTAAGAAAAAATGGTAATATTATAAAAGAATTGAAGTTACCTAGTTCTTTTGAATATGAAGATTCCTTTGGAAGAAAAATAATCAACAGACAACTTACTCCAAAGGGAAATATGAATACTAGTTTTAGTATGTATACATTTGATTCTAAAAGCAATGCAGTATTTAAACATACTTTTGTCACTAATAGAAAATACATAAATACGTTAATAATAAATAACTATAAACCTAAAGTAAAAATTAAAAAAGGAGAACACAAAAATTATCTTAAATGGGAGAAGGTAGATTGGAGTAAATAATGAAAAAAATGGGGTTTACATTATTAGAATTAGTTATAGTAATTGCTATAATTATGATATTAGGTGGAGCTACAGTAATGGGACTAAGAATGAGAGCTTATAAAGATGAATTATTAAAACTAAAGGTACAAATTCCTGCTGTTTTGGAAACAGCAACACTTTACGCTTATGAATTTGGATATTCTGGAAGCATTCAAGCTAGCAATAAAAAAATCAATTTAACTATGGGTACTAAAAATTTTGAAGTTAAGGCAAATGCACTTACTATAACTACTAGTCCAAGTCCAATATCTGCTAGTGTTTCTACCTTAGGAACTTTTTCAGATAACTTTGATATTATTTTAAATTATAGAGGAATAGAATTATATAGATTTCAAATAGATACAAAAGTAAATTTAGGTGTATATAATATAACTGGAATAGGGGAATAGTATTCAATTAACTAAAAAATCTTAGCACTTGCTCTATAGCTCTATTCCAATTTGTTACTTGTTCCACATAAAAATTATAATTTTATATATAAGATAAAAGACTGAAAACCAGTCTTTATTTTATTATTTCTATTCTTTTTTCCTTTTTTTCATTAATATAATCTAAATATTTAATAATTATTTCTCTCATATCTTTAAATTCCTCTACTACCTCTTTCTCCCTAAGTATATAATAACCATCTCCACCATTTTTTAAAAAATCTGTAACTGCCACAAGATATTCTTTACTCTCAGATAATTTTTCCCCATTATCTAATCTTACTTCTACTACTCTCTCACCCGGTTTATTTAGAGGATCTATATATACTTTCAGCCCGCTTAGTTGCAAGAATCCATCAAAAGGTTTTGGATAAATTGAAAAACTTTTCTCTAGTAAATACAAAATCTCATTTCCTTTCAATTTAAGTATAAGTATCTTATCTGTAAATGGTAGAGCTTCTAATATATCTGATTTTCTTATAAAACCTGCATTAATAGATTTATTAATACTACCACCATTTACAAAAACTATATCTGCTCTTGTCTCTTTTTTAATAGAGTCTACAATAAAGTTACCCAAACTACTCTCATTACTTGTAACAAACTCTTTTGCTCCATTCAAAAAAAACTTTGTTTCTCCAATTATTTTATTTGTATATACTTCTAAAATTTCATTTACATTTTGTATATATAAATCAATATCTTCATTTTTTCCTACTTCCTTATGTATATTATAAACATCATAAAATTTTTTTTCTATTCTTTTTAAACTTTTATTAAAGGTGATATCTATTCTAACTAGACTTTTTCCATAGGAACTATTTCGTATCACTTCACTTTTACCTATAAAAAAGTTATTTGTTTCCAAACTATTATTACTATCTAGAACAAGATTTATCCCTTTTACTTCTTCTAATACTTCCCTTAAAGTTTCTTCCTTTTCACCAAATTTATCTAGAGATAGATGGGATAATAATATTACAAATTCCACCTTCTCTTCCTCAAATTTCTCCATGATTTTTTTTGCTTCATTTACTGGATTAACAATAATCAAGTCTTCAAAGTATTCTATCCTATTTTTTTTCATGAAATTAGGTGAAATTAAAGCAAAAATACCTATTTTCCCCCTATCTAATTCTATAATCTCATAAGGCTTATATACATATCCACCCTGAGTAAAGTAAATATTACTTAATATTACCTTTTTTCCCAAACTCTTATCAATTTCCAAAGTATTTTGAAAACCAAAGGAAAAATCATGATTGCCTAAAGTCAAAAAATCTAGCTCTAACATATTATATATAGGTACTAGATTATGTCCTCTTGATAAACTTACAAAATTACTTCCAAAAAAACTATTGCCCCCATCAATATAGTAAGTATATTTATTAACTTTTCTTTCATTGTTTATAAGTTCATAAATAACGCTATAACCGATACTTTCAAAATAATCTTGATTAACCCTTCCGAAAACATCACTAGTGTAAAATATAGTAGTTTTTTCCACTTTTGAATTTCTCTCTAAATTTCTACAAGCAGATAAGATTAGTAATAATAACAAAATTAATCTTTTCATAATGCCTCCTTTTACTTAAGTATAAAATATTAATTACTATTATCCTAGTTGTTTTTTCAAAATCTAGTTGAACTTTATCCTTTTATTACTTACAATAAAACTGAGGAATTGGCAATTAATAAGTAACAAGTAATAAGTAATAAGTAATGATTGGTGTGAAAAGGAGTATTTATGGAGTATAAGCATTTATTTGGACCAGTTCCAAGCAGAAGACTTGGGGTATCATTAGGAATAGATTTAGTCCATCATAAAACTTGCAATTTTAATTGTGTTTATTGTGAATGTGGTGAAGAAATCCCTCTTGATAGTAGTAGAAAAGAATATGTTAATATTGATGAAGTTTTAAATGAACTAAAAAACTATCTAAATAGTGGTAGAAAGCTAGATTATATTACTTTTTCTGGTAGTGGTGAACCAACTCTAAATAGTGGTTTAGGCAGACTTGTGAAAGAAATCAAAAAACTTACTGATATTAAGATTTGCCTAATTACAAATTCGTCTACATTGGGAAACAAAGATATAATAGAAGAAATTTTGGATATTGATTTAATAATGCCCAGTTTAGATGCTGCATTGGAAGATAGTTTTTTAAAAATAGATAGACCACATAAAAACATAAAATTAAAAAGTATTATTTCTTCTCTTGAAGACTTTAGTCATATATATAAAGGAGAGATTTGGTTAGAAGTTTTTCTTCTTGAAGGTATAAATGACAGTAAAAAAGAACTAGATGAGTTTGTTAAAATCTTTAACAGAATAGATATTGATAAAATACAACTAAATTCATTAGATAGACCTGCACCCTGTAATTGGGTAAAAACAATGAGTATGAAAAGATTAGAAGAGGTAAAAAATTATTTTGAATCATTTGGATTTAATGTAGAAATTATTAAAAAATATAAAAAGCGTGAAGATTTTTCAAAATACAATGAAAACTATGAAAAATTAATAATAAATATGCTTGAAAAAAGACCCTGTACTCAAGAGGATTTAATAGGTATTGTAGGTATTTCAAAGGAGCAATTGGGTAATTACCTAGATATTTTATTAAAGGAAAAAAGTATAGTTGCTCGTATTGAAGAAAGAGGGGTATTTTACAGGAAAAATTAGAAAAAATATTTGACAAAGGGTATCGCTTAGTATATAATTAATTAGTTGTGTGCCGCTATAGCTCATCTGGTAGAGCAGCTGACTTGTAATCAGCAGG
>CAZFBB010000012.1:0-30495 GCA_964517235.1 uncultured Fusobacteriaceae bacterium | reverse complement strand
TGGCTTCTGTACTTGAAAAGTATGGTTATGAGATTGTAAGAGGATCTAGTAGCAAGGAAAGTGTTAAAAGTCTTGTTGCTATGATTAAAAAGATGAGGGAAGGTTATAGTGTTGGTTTTGCAGTAGATGGTCCACGTGGACCAGCTTTTAAAATTAAGCCTGGAATAATTTATATGGCTAAGAAAACAGGGAAAAAAATCGTTCCTGTAGGCGGTGCTTTCAAGAAAAAGCACGTATTTGAGAAAGCTTGGGATAAATTTCATTTTCCCTATCCGTTTACAAAAGGTGCTGTAGTAATGGGAGAACCTATTGAAGTTCCTAAAGATGCAAATGATGAAGAATTTATGAAAATTATTAATGTAAAGATAGATGCTGCTAGTGAAAGAGCAGAGGTGATATTGTATGAATAGATTGATAGTAACAATGGGTGACCCATGTGGGATAGGACCAGAAATAGCTGTTAAATTTTTTGATGAGCTTTATAGAGTAGAAGACAAGAATTTGTTTATAGCTCTTGTTGGTTCAAAAAGTATATTAGAAAAATATATTAAAGCTAATTACATTGATATTGAAATAATAGAAATCAATGGAGAGTTATCAAAAAATATGACAATGAAAAATGGGCAATTACCCTTGTTTAATATTGATGCTGTAGATGAAGAGTTTAAATTGGGAGAACATACAGCTCTTGGAGGAAAATATTCTATAAAATATATAGATAAAGCAATGGAACTTTGTAGTAAAAAGTATTTTGATGGAATGGTAACTTGTCCTATAAGTAAAGATAGTATAAATATGGCTGGATATAAATTTAGTGGACATACTACATATCTTGCTAATAAAACAAGTACAAGTGATTATGCCATGGTATTAAAGGGAGATAAAGTGATTGTGCTCCTTAATACAACACATTTATCTCTTATAGATGCTTGCAAAGAGGTAAAAAGAGAAAATATTCTTAAAAAAATAAAAATGGCTGAAAGGGCAAAAAAAGAATTAGGATTAGAAGGAACAATTGCAGTAGCTGGTCTTAATCCCCATAATGGTGAAAATGGTCTTTTTGGTAAAGAAGAAATAGACGAAATAGAACCGGCAGTGGTAGAAGGAAAAAAACTTGGAATAGATGTAGAGGGGCCAATAGTTCCAGATACTTTATTTGTAAAAGTAATGAAGGGTCAATATGCTCTAAGTGTAGTAATGTATCATGACCAAGGACTTATTCCAATGAAGATGGAAAGTTTTGGAATGGGTGTTAATATAACAATAGGTTTGCCTTTTGTAAGAACTAGTGTGGATCATGGAACGGCATTTGATATAGTAGGGAAAGATATGGCAGATGTAGGAAGTCTTTGCGAAGCTATTAAAATAGCAAATGAAATGATAAAGATAAAAAAGAGTAATTTAAGTAATTTTGCTGAAACTGATTTTTCATAAGGAAGCACATTAAATAAATGTAATTTTAGAAAAAGTAAAAGAGGAAGGTTTGGAGGAAATTATAGATATTTAAAGAGAAGTTCTTTAGGTTGATTATATTAAATGTAGATATTAAGGTAGAGGTATAGGAAAAGCTACTTTTATCATTTTGGAAGAAAGTCATAAAGATAAAAATTGGCTTTTCACATACACCAATGGATAAGATGAAAAATCAGATATTCTATGAAAAAATAGAATATGAAAATATAGGTAATATAAAGATTTTGGATAAATTGTCCAGAACAAAATTTATAAAAAATATTAATAAAAGCTAATTAGCGAAAGGAGCAAGATGGAAAAAAAGAATTTTTATATAACAACACCAATATACTATGTAAATGGTGAACCTCATGTAGGAACAGCTTATACTACTGTTGCTTGTGATGTTTTAGCTAGATATAAAAAAACTGCTGGTTATGATGTTCACTTTTTAACTGGAACAGATGAGCATGGTCAGAAAGTAGAGGAAAAAGCAAGTGAAATGGGATATACACCACAACAGTGGACAGATCTTATGGCACCTAAATTTAAAGAGTTATGGAGAGCTTTAAATGTAGAAAATGACGATTTTATAAGAACAACAGAAGGAAGACACAAAAAAAGCGTTACTAAAATTATAAAAAAAATCTATGATAAAGGAGATATATACAAAGGTTCATATGAAGGGAAGTACTGTGTAAGTTGTGAAACTTTTGTACCTGAAAACCAAATTGTTGGGGAAAATTCATGTCCTGATTGTGGGAAAGATTTAAGAGTAGTACAGGAAGAAAGCTATTTCTTTAAAATGAGTAAATATGAAGAAAAATTACTTAAACATATAGAAGAGAATCCTGATTTTATATTGCCTCAAAGTAGAAGAAATGAAGTAATATCATTTATAAAGCAAGGATTACATGATTTGTCAATTAGCAGAAATACTTTTAAATGGGGAATACCTTTAGAATTTGATCCTAACCATGTTGTATATGTTTGGTTTGACGCACTTACTAATTATATGACTGCAGTTGGGTATGAAAATAATCCAGAAATGTTTGATAAGTTTTGGAATAATTCTGAAGTTATTCATATGGTAGGAAAGGATATATTACGTTTCCATGCAATTATTTGGCCATGTATGTTATTAGCTGCAGGAGAAAAGTTGCCTAAAAAGATAGTTGCCCATGGCTGGTGGACTGTTGAAGGTGAAAAGATGTCTAAGTCAAAAGGAAATGTACTTGACCCTTTAAAAGAAATTGAGAAATACGGTATAGACCAATTTAGATATTTCCTTTTAAAAGAAGTTCATTTTGGTAATGATGGTAACTATTCAGACACGTCTATGGTTAATAGAGTTAATGCAGAGCTAGCTAATGATTTGGGAAATTTATTAAATAGAACTCTTGGTATGTATAAAAAATACTTTGATGGAGTGATAGTAGAGGGTGAAGGTCATGAAATATTTGATGATGAAATAAAAGCTTTATGGTATGAAACTATTGTAGAAGTAGATAAAGCAATGGATAAGGTACAATTTTCATACGCATTAGATGCTATTTGGAAGTTTATCTCTAGAATGAATAAATATATAGATGAAACTATGCCTTGGTTATTAGCAAAAGATGAAGAGAAAAAAATGAGATTGGCAGTTGTAATGAATAATCTAGTAGAAGCTCTTTATAAAATTGCAGTATTAGTATATCCATATATGCCAGAAAGTGCAGGTAAAATATGGGAGCAGTTAGGTGTAGATGGTGATATTAAAGAAGCAAAAATTGATGTTATCAAAGATTGGTCTTCTTTTGATTCTGGTCATAAATTAGGAGAAGCTAGTCCAGTATTTCCGAGAATAGAACTTCCTAAAAAGGAAGAGAAAGAATTTAAAGAAGACTTAGTAGTAGAAAATTCTATTAATATAGATGATTTTTCTAAAGTTACTATGAATGTAGTAGAAATATTGAAAGTAGATCAGGTAGAAGGTGCAAAAAATTTACTTAAATTTATTGTGGATACAGGAAATGAAAAGAGACAAATTGTTTCTGGAATAGCAAAGTTTTACAAGAATCTTGATGAATTAGTAGGAAAGAAGGTATTAGCTGTAACTAATCTTGAACCTGTTAGTTTAAGAGGGATTCTGTCCCAAGGTATGTTACTTACAACTGTAGAAAAGAAAAAAACAAAATTAATTTTTGTTGATGATGTTGTTAAAGTAGGAGCTATAGTAAAATAGAATTAAAGGGCTACTATGTAGCCCTTTTTATTCTTGAATTTGTGTAGAAAGAATAATGGAGGAATTATGACTGGGGAAAAAAGAAGAGAAGTAATATTAGAAAAGCTAAATAGTTCATTGAATCCAATAAAAGGAAGTCAATTTGCCAAAGAGCTTGAAGTAAGTAGACAAGTTATAGTTCAGGATATAGCTCTTTTAAGAGCACAAGGTTTAGAATTGGTTGGTGGGCCAAATGGATACAAACTTGCAAAGGAAGAAAGGGGAATAAAAAAAGTAATATCAACGATACATAATAGTAATATAGCTATGAAAAAAGAACTTGAAATAATAGTAGAAAATGGTGGAAGAGTAATAGATATTATTGTTGAGCATGAGATATATGGGGAGCTCAGGGCAAATCTATATATTGAAACAAATGAGGATATAGAAAGATTTATGAAAAAAATTGAAAAAGTAGAACCACTTTCAAAAATAACTCATGGTATACATTTGCATACGATTAAAGTAGAAACATTAGAAGACTTTGAAAAGATTAAAGAGAAATTAAATGAAAAGGGTTTTTTAAATAAATCCCTCTAAATAAATTTATCTAGAATAAATGAGATTGTAGACAAATAAAATTTTCTTAAAAAAAGTTTTGTTTGTTTTTTATTTAGATCTACCTATATAAGAAATTTAGATTAAGTTAACGAAAAGAACCTTAAGAATTGGGAGCTGTTTGAGCTCCTTAAGAGCGAGTTTTGAAATTTGGTGACTATAGTGATTAATTAATCTTATTTCTTATATGAGTACTTGATTTTTACTAAATAAGGAAGATTTATCTGACATAGATTTAGTTATGTCTCCCAAGGCGTTCTATTACTTTTGTATCAAGACAAAAGTAATAATGTTTTTTCAAAAACTATCTACTTGTCTTCAACCTGAAATGAGCTTAATTGCTCATTTATAATTTTTTGAAAGATTTCATTTTTGGCACAAGTGTATTAAATCTATATAAAGACTTTGTTAAACTATTAGACAAAGGGTAGGGCTTGTGCTATAATAGATAGGATAAAATATACAATGGGGGAAGTTTATGTTAGATTTAAATAAAATAGTAGCCCAAGAACTTGGGATTAAAGATCATCAAGTAGAAAATACTGTAAAACTATTAGATGAAGGAGCGACAGTTCCGTTTATTGCAAGATATAGAAAAGAAGTTACTGGAAGTCTTAATGAAGAAGAAATACGTAATATATTAGAAAAGATAACATATCTACGTAATCTTGAAAATAGAAAAGAAGAAGTAATAAGATTAATTGAAGAACAAGGAAAGCTTACTGAAGAACTTAAAAAATCAATTTTAGCCACTACAAAACTTCAACAAGTAGAAGATTTGTATTTACCATATAAAAAAAAGAAAAAAACAAAAGCAGATATAGCTAAAGAACAAGGATTAGAACCTTTAGCTCAATTTATACTAACTGGGAAAAACTTTAAAGAAGTAGAAGTAGAAGCTGAAAAGTTTATTTCAGAAGATGTTTTGGATAAAGAATGGGCTATAGAGGGAGCTAAGCTTATATTGGCTCAAAATTTGAGTGAATCTGTAGAATATAGAGAAGATATACGTGAACGTATGTTAAAGTTTGGAATTATTACTTCTAAATTAGTTGAAAAAAATAAAGAGTTAGATGAAAAAGAAACTTATAAAGATTATTATGAGCACAATGAAAAAGTTGCTTTTATTGCTAGCCATAGAATAATGGCTCTTAATAGAGGTGAAAAGGAAAAGATACTTAGAGTTTCTGTCGAAGTAGATGAAAAAACAAAGGAATTTATACTAGTTAAAGGGCTTAGATTTTTTAATAATAGAAACTTGGAAGAAATTTTGAGAAGTATAGTAGAAGATAGTTTAGGTAGACTTATATTTCCATCAATAGAAAGAGAAGTAAGAAATACTCTTACAGATAAAGCTGAAATTGACGCAATTGCTATCTTTAAAGAAAACTTAAAAGCATTACTTATGCAACCACCTCTTGAGGAGAAAAACGTATTAGGTCTTGACCCAGCGTATAGAACTGGTTGCAAAACGGTAGTTATTAATAAAAATGGATTTTATGAATTAGATGATGTTCTTTATCTAGTTGAAGGAATGCATAATGAAAAGCAACTTGCTAGTGCAAAGAAAAAAATCCTTGATTATATAGAAAAATATAGTATTGATATTATTGCCATAGGAAATGGTACGGCAAGTAGAGAAACTGAAAGTTTTGTAGCAAAAACTATAAAAGAAGCTAAGAAAAAAGTATATTATATGATAGTAAATGAGGCAGGAGCATCTGTTTATAGTGCAAGTAAATTAGCAAAAGAAGAGTTTCCAGACCTTGATGTAACAGCAAGAGGTGCAATATCTATAGCTAGAAGGATACAAGACCCCCTTGCAGAGCTTGTAAAAATCGATCCGAAATCTATAGGCGTTGGCATGTATCAGCATGATCTCAATCAAAAGAGGTTAGATGAATCATTAGCGGAAGTTATTGAATCGGTAGTTAACTCAGTGGGAATAAATGTTAATACTGCATCATGGGCATTACTATCATATGTATCGGGAATTAAGAAAAATATAGCAAAAAATATAGTTGCCTATAGAGAAGAAAATGGGAATTTTAAAAATAGAAAAGAATTATTAAAAGTAAAGGGTCTCGGGGAAAAAGCCTATACTTTAGCTGCAGGATTTATAGTTGTTCCAAATGGAGAAAATCCACTAGATAATACTATCATCCACCCTGAGTCATATAAAATAGCTGAGAAGTTGTTGAAAGAAGCAGAGCTATCTATATCTATTTTGGATGAAGATAGGGTAGAAG
The DNA here is from genome assembly GCA_964517235.1 of uncultured Fusobacteriaceae bacterium. Classification (GTDB taxonomy): domain Bacteria; phylum Fusobacteriota; class Fusobacteriia; order Fusobacteriales; family Fusobacteriaceae; genus CAZFBB01. Next base: position 23,970 of record CAZFBB010000012.1, on the reverse strand, counting down.
TAGAAAAGACTCTGAATAATATTAATTTAAATGATTTTTCTAGTCAAAATGAATTTGGATTAGAGACAACAAAAGATATTTATAATGCTCTTATAAAAAAAAGAAGAGATCCGAGAGAAAATATAGCTAAACCTCTTTTAAAATCAGATATATTAAAAATTGAAGATTTGAAAGAAGGGATGGAGCTTGAGGGAACAGTTAGAAATGTTGTAAATTTTGGAGCTTTTGTTGATATAGGCCTTAAAAACGATGCATTACTTCATATATCGCAAATGGATAAGAGAGTAGAAGATATCTTGTCTGTATTGAGTGTTGGAGATATAATCAAGGTAAAAGTACTTAGTGTGGATATAAAAAGAGGAAGAGTTAGTTTGACAAAAAAGGGACTATAGGGGATAAATATGGAACTTTCAAAAAAATCTTTATTAACAAAAGCTATTATATATAATGATATAGCAATATTACTTACATCACTTATAGTTTTTGTTGCTATGAGTTTTGTAATTTTTAAGGATATAGGTAGCAGAGTACCTAATCTTTTAAAAGATGCTAGTAAAAATCTTGAGATTAGTTATACTAATTATATAGATAATATTGAATCTTTTGTTAAAGATACTATTAATAATGGTAACTTCGATTTTCAATTGAAACAGCTAGACGATCTTAGAGAAATAGAAAAGAAATATAGAAAGTTTTCAAGTGATGACAAAAAGACACCTGTATCTATAAATAAATTTAGTACAGAATTATTAAATTATATGGCTCAACAATTACAAGGAAATGACTATTTTAATAATGTTTATTTTGGTCTTAGTTTAGCTGATTATAATGGAAAGGTTATAGCAGAAAAACTTGATTGGGGTAAACTTGAAGGAAGTAGATATAGTTTAAATAATGATATACAGAAGTTTAGAATGTATATGGGAGCTAATAAGGAAAATGAAGTAGAAAGATATTTTGAAACAACAAAAGATACAAATGAAATTCTTCTTAGAATGATTATCAAACTAGATAAAGGTTATAAAAATATAAGATATGTAGTTCTTACTACACTTGTAGATAATAAGTTTTTAAATACAATCAAAACTTATGTGGATTTGAATCATAATATAAAATTGTTTATATTGTATGAAGATAGATATATAGATGGTGAATTGGAAGGTTATACTTCTGGAACTCAGTTTTTTAAGAATAAAAATAGGGAGTTATATGCTAGAAAAAATGTTGAAAAAGGTAAAAAATATAGTTTTGATTATGTATATATAAAAGATAGTCAAGATAGGATAGTTGGAGATTTTGGTTTGGCTTTATCAAAATATGTGCTTATAGAACCTAATATGCTCTATTACCTTGTAGCTTTTGCAATAATCCTTTTGTTAATACTAATATTTTCAATGGTTTTTGGGAAATTATACTCAAATTTATTTATGCCACTAATTGCCCTTACAGATATTAGTAATAAAGTAGCTAGTGGAAATTTGGATGTTAAATGGCGTATTAAGGCAGAGGGAGAAATAAAAAGTTTGTCGGAATCAATGAAAAAAATGGTTATGACTATAAAACATAATCAAGAAGATTTAGAACTCCAAAATGAAAAATTAAAGGATTCTATATTAAGAATTAATATGATAGAAAAATTATTAATGAATATACACAGTGAAGATGATATAGATCAGATAATATTTTATATATTAGGTGCTCTTACAAGTAAGATAGGTCTCGATTATGGAAGAGCAATCTACCTTGAATTTGATTCAGAACTTGATATATTAAAGGGAAAATTGAGTTCAACAAATATTAAACTTGTAGATAATAGCAATGAATTATTTAAGTTTACTAGTGGGTTAAAGCTTCAAACAGAATCTTTAGACAAGATTATTAGACTTATTTCTATAGATTTAGATGATAATTATATAGCAAAAAGTTTTAAAAAACAAAAGATAATTTATTATAATGATAGAGGATTTAAATATAATCTAGGTAGTGAGTTATTGACAAGTTTAGGGTTGAATAACTTTATTCTAATGCCTATATTTACAGGAAATAAAAGTTATGGATTAATTGTAATAGATCAAAGTATTAGTAAAAAATATATACAAGAGGAAGACATAGAACTGCTTAATTTATTAAGTATGAATATAACTATATACCTTAAAAATAAGGAGTTAGAAAAGGAAAAATTAACATCTGAAAAACACAGTACAATAACTTATCTTAGTAATAAGATTCTGAGAGAAATACAACTGCCAATGGGGAATATAAAAAAAATTATTAAAGAATATAATAATAATGAAGTTATAGATAAGAAAAAGATATATGGAATAGAAAAAAATATTAATAAAATAACTAAGTTAAGCTCTATGGTACTTGATTATTCAGATAGCAATAAATACACCCTTGAAAAGATAGATTTAAAGGACGTTATAGATAAAAGTATTGAAAATTGTAAAAGTATGTTAAAAGAAACAGTTATAGACCTTAGTAAACTATATACACATAGAGAAGATGTTATAGGAAATAAAACTAAGCTTATTAAAGTAATAACTAATATTATCCAAAATGCCATAGAGGCAGTAGATAATGTAGGTGGAAGAATAAATATTACTACTAAAAGTTTGCCTAATGCAGTTCAAATAAAAATCAGCGATAATGGTGGAGGAATAGAGGAAAAAAACCTTAAAAAAATCTTTGATCCATTTGTATCTCTAAAAGATTCCTCTGGCCTTGGTTTAGCAGTTGCAAAAAAAATTGTTAAGGAACACAGGGGAGAAATTAGAGTTAGGTCAGCAGTAAATAAGGGAACTGAAGTAAGAATAATTTTAAATATATTTAAGGAGGAATAAAATGCAAGAAAAAGAGCAGTTAGATTATGGAAAAACACTTAATCTTCCTAAAACAAGCTTTAAGATGAAAGCTAACTTGCCAGGTAAAGAGCCAGAAATCTTGAAAGTATGGACTAAACAAAATATTTATGCAAAATCATTAGAAAACAAAAAAGAAAAATTCATGTTACATGATGGGCCACCATATGCAAATGGTGATATTCATATTGGACATGCTTTAAATAAAATATTAAAAGATATTATACTTAAATATAAAAGATTGCAAGGATTTGAAGCACAGTATATTCCAGGGTGGGATACTCATGGATTACCAATAGAACTTAAAGTAAGTGAATTACTTGGGGAAAAAATGAAAACTATGAGCCCATTAGAAATAAGAAAAGAATGTACTAAATATGCTAAAAAATGGGTAGAAAAGCAGAAGCAAGACTTTATTAGGTTAGGAATATTAGGAGATTGGGACAAGCCATACTTAACTCTTAATCCAGAGTATGAAGCAAAGCAATTAGAGGTATTTAAAGAGTTATATGAAAATGGATATGTATTTAAAGGATTAAAGCCTATTCATTGGTCTCCAGTAACTCAAACGGCTCTAGCAGAAGCAGAACTTGAATATAAAGATGTAATCTCTACAAATATCTATGTTAAAATGGAAGCTAATGTTGATTTGCTTGAAAAACTTGGAGTAGAAGAAGCGGGAATAGTAATATGGACAACAACTCCATGGACGTTACCTGCAAATATGGCTATATGTTTAAATGAAGAATTTGAATATGGTTTATATAAAACTGAAAAAGGTAATTTAATTGTAGCTAAAGGACTTGCAGATAACTGTTTCAAAATTATGGAACTTACTAAAGTAGAACTTATAAAAGAATTTACAGGAAAAGATTTAGAAAATTTAACATATACACATCCATTCTTGGAGAGAATTGGAAAAATTATTCTTGGAGATCATGTAACATTAGAAGCAGGTACTGGTTGTGTACATACTGCTCCCGGGCATGGACAAGAAGATTATGTTGTAGGAACAAAATATGGAATAGAAGTAGTGTGTCCAGTTGATAACTATGGGCATATGACGGAAGAAGCTGGAGAAATAGTAGCTGGAATGTTTTATAAAAAAGCTAACAAAGTATTAGTAGCTCATTTGGAAGAAACAGGTCATTTATTAAAAGCTAGTGAGTTTACTCATTCATATCCACATGACTGGAGATCAAAAACTCCTGTAATTTTTAGAGCTACTGAGCAATGGTTTGTTAAAGTAGAGGGATCAGATATAAGAGAAAATGCTTTAGAAGCTTTAAAATCAGTAGAGTTTGTACCAGGATGGGGTATAAATAGAATTACGGCTATGATAGAAAATAGACCAGATTGGTGTATCTCTAGACAAAGAACCTGGGGAGTACCTATTCCTATATTCTATAATAATAAAACTGGAGAAGAAATTTTTGAGAGTGAAATTATAAATAGAGTAATAGAGTTAGTTAAAAAAGAGGGATCAGCAGCATGGGTAAAATACAGTGCTGAAGAATTAATAGGTAAAGAATTATTAGAAAAATATAATTTGAACAATATTGAACTTCGAAAAGAAACAAATATAATGGATGTTTGGTTTGATTCAGGAGTTTCACATAGGGGAGTTTTAGAAACTAGAGAAGGGTTGTATAGACCAGCTGACCTGTATCTAGAAGGTTCAGACCAACATAGAGGTTGGTTCCAAACATCTTTGCTTACTTCTATAGGAAGTACCAAGGATGCTCCGTATAAAAAAGTTCTTACCCACGGATTTGTTAATGATGGAGATGGAAGAAAGATGTCGAAATCTATAGGAAATGTTGTTGCTCCTAATGATGTAATTAAAACATATGGTGCAGATATACTTAGACTATGGTGTGCAAGTGCTGACTATAGAGATGATGTTAGAATCTCTGATTTAGTACTTAAACAAATGTCTGAAGCTTATAGAAGAATTAGAAATACTGCTAGATACATTTTAGGAAATATTAATGACTTTGATCCAGTAAAAGATAGAGTTGATTATAAAGATATGCTAGAAATAGATAGATGGGCTTTACATAAATTAGAAAGATTAAAAAGAGATGTTACTGCTAATTATGATAAATATGAGTTTTATAATTTGTTCCATGAAATTCATTATTTTGCAGGAATAGATATGTCTGCTTTTTACTTGGATATTATTAAAGATAGATTATATACTGAAGATACAGAAGGAAAACTTAGAAGAAGTGCTCAAACAGTAATGTATGAAGTATTAACAACTATGGTAAGAATGATAGCACCAGTATTGTCATTTACTGCAGAGGAAATCTGGTCTAAGATGCCTGAAGTGGCAGTTGATGCTGAATCAGTGCATTTAACATCTTGGTATAAGAATAATGATGAATACCTAAATGAAAATCTTGCGATTAAATGGGATAAATTCATTAAACTTAGAAAAGAAGTAAATAAAGTTCTTGAAAAAGCAAGACAAGGTGAAGATAGAATAATAGGGAATTCATTAGATGCGAGAGTTATTCTTAAAGTTGATGAAGAAGGTTATAAAGAAATTTTGGAAGATATAGGACTTGTAAAAGAAGTATTTATTGTTTCAGAAGTTGAATTGGTAGTAGAAACAGATGAAACATTTGTTCAATCGGAAGAATTAGCTGTTGCAATAAAAGTAGAACACGCACTAGGTGAAAAATGTGACAGATGTTGGAAATATTCGGAAGAATTAGGAACAGAAGAGGAACATCCTAATATTTGTCCAAGATGTACGTCAGTTTTAAAATAAAAGGTTTGTGAGGCTTAGCCTCACCCTTTTTAATAAGAAATTAGCATATGAAAAAGTTTTACTTTTTCTTTGAGGAGAGAAAACATGATTTATATAGTACTTGTAATAGCATTATTAATAGTAGACCAAGTTACAAAATATCTAATAGATTCTAGATTTTTAGAAGGAGATACTGTAGCAATCATACAAGATTTTTTTCATTTAACCTATGTAAAAAATAGAGGAGTTGCTTTTGGAGTTTTTCAAGGAAAAATAGTACCAATTACCATAATTTCAATTGGAGCAGTTATTGGAATTATTTGGTATGTTATTAAATATGAAAAAAATGGTAGTAAATTAATCCATTATACATATTCACTTATAGTTGCAGGAGCTCTTGGAAATATTATAGATAGAATACTAAGAGGATTTGTGGTAGATATGATTGATTTTAGAGGAATATGGACATATATATTTAATATGGCTGATGTATATATAAATATAGGAGTAGTGCTTATGTTACTTGATTATATTTTAGTTGAGAGAAGAAAAAAGAAAGAGGAGGAAAAGCTTAAATGACCTTTCAAAATATGATACTTGCTCTACAAAAATTTTGGAGTTCTAAGGGTTGTGCTTTAGGAAACCCTTATGATATAGAAACAGGAGCAGGAACATTTAATCCAAATACAGTAGTTATGAGTCTAGGTCCTGAACCATGGAATATAGCTTATGTAGAACCATCAAGAAGACCAAAAGATGGTAGATATGGTGAAAATCCAAATAGAGTTTATGAGCACCATCAATTTCAGGTAATAATGAAACCATCTCCAGATAATATTCAAGAACTTTATTTAGAAAGTCTAGAAGTATTAGGAATAGACCCTCAAAAACATGATATTAGATTTGTTGAAGATGATTGGGAGTCTCCAACTTTAGGAGCTTGGGGGCTTGGTTGGGAAGTATGGTTAAATGGTATGGAAGTCACTCAATTTACTTATTTTCAACAAGTTGGAGGACTGGAGTTGGATGTAACTCCAGTAGAAATAACATATGGACTAGAGAGACTTGCAATGTATATACAAGGTGTAGAAAGTATATATGATTTAGAATGGGCTGAAGGTGTAAAATATGGAGATATGAGACTTCAGTTTGAATATGAATTTAGTAAATATTCATTTGAAATAGCATCTCGTGAAGACCATTTTGCGTGGTTTGACATGTATGAAAAGGAAGCTCTTAGAGCTCTTGAAGCTGGATTGGCATTTCCTGCTTATGATTATGTTCTAAAATGTTCCCATACATTTAATGTATTAGATGCGAGAGGTGCAATATCAGTTACAGAGAGACAATCTTATATATTAAGAGTTAGGGATTTATCAAAAAAATGTGCTGAAGTTTTCGTTGAAACAAGAAGAAAACTTGGATTCCCATTATTAAAAAAAGAAGATAAGAATTAGGAGGGTAACTAGTGGATATTTTATTTGAAATTGGACTAGAAGAGATACCAGCAAGATTTCTTAGACCTGCTTTGAAGGATATAGAGAAGTTGATAAAAGATGAGCTTAAGGAAAAGAGAGTTTCAGTTGAAAGTATAAAAACTAATGGAACACCAAGGAGGTTACTTCTAAATTTAGAAGGTGTTAACCATAAACAAGAAGATTTAGATGAAACTAACATAGGACCAGCAAAAAAAGTTGCATTTAATGATGATGGTGTGCCTACAAAAGCTTGTTTGGGTTTTGCTAAATCACAAGGAGTAGAAGTAAGTGAACTTGATATAATAGAAACAGATAAAGGTGAGTATATTGGAGTCAAAAAGTTTGTGAAAGGTCAAGAAACAATAAACCTATTACCTAGTATATTTGAAGGTTTAGTAAAGAGTTTAACTTTTCAAAAATCTATGAAGTGGGGAAGTAAAAAATTTAAATTTGTAAGACCAATAAGATGGTTATTAGCAATAGCTGATACAAATGTAATTGAATTTGAAGTTGAAGGTATAAAGTCAGGAAGAATAACTAGAGGACATAGATTTTTTGGTAATCAAGAGATAGAAGTAGCTTCGATTAAAGATTATTTTGAAAAAATAAGAGAAAATAATGTAATTATAGACATAAATGAGAGAAAAGAATCTATAGTTAAGCAAATTAAAGCTAGATGTACTGAGCCAAATGAAAGAGTGCATATAGAAGAAGTATTACTCGATGAAGTTGCCAATTTAGTAGAGTACCCATATCCTATAGTTGGTAGTTTTAATACAGAATTTTTAGAAGTACCTCAAGAAGTTCTTATTATCTCAATGCAAGTTCATCAAAGATATTTTCCAATATTAGATAGTGAAGGAAAGTTATTACCAAAATTTGTTGTAGTTAGAAATGGTATTGAAGACTCAGATTACGTAAAAAGAGGAAATGAAACAGTTATAGGAGCTAGATTAAGCGATGCTAGATTTTTCTATAATGAAGATTTGAAAAGAGATATGGAAGAATTTGTTGAAAGTCTTAAAACTGTAGTATTCCAAAAAGATCTTGGAACTATATTTGAAAAGATAGAGAGAGCAAAAAAACTTGGAACGTATTTGTTAGATATACTTAATAATACAGTTAAATTAGATGATGTATTAAGAACAATTCACCTTGCAAAAGCAGATCTTATGTCAAATATGATTGGGGAAAAGGAATTTACTAAATTACAAGGTTTTATGGGAAATAAATATGCACTTAAATCTGGAGAAAAAGAAAGTGTAGCTCTTGGAATAGAAGAACACTATCTTCCTAGATATCAAGGTGATTCATTGCCAACAACTATTGAAGGTGCTATAACAGGAATTGTAGATAAAATAGATACTTTAGTAGGATGTTTTGGGATAGGTCTCATACCAAGTGGTTCTAAAGATCCTTATGCTTTAAGAAGGGCAACATTAGGAATAGTAAATGTTATATTAAACTCTAATTTAACCTTTAGTATAGAAGGTTTAGTAAATAAATCAGCTAAGATTTTTGCTGAAAAAGGGATACTTAAAAGGGATAAAGATGAAGTTGTTAAAGATGTTTTAGATTTCTTTAAAGCTAGAGTTATAAATGTATTAGTAGATAAAGGGTATAGGAGAGATATTGTTAATGCAGTAGTTAATATTGATTTTGATAATATTGTTGAATGTGAAAAGAAAATTGTTGATTTAAATAGAATAAGTGAAGACTCAGATTTTATTGAAATAGTTAATTTGTTGAAGAGAGTTGGAAATATTGCTAAGGATGGAAATGAAGAGAATTTGAATAAGGAAATATTAGAGGTAGAAGCAGAAATTAACCTTTATGATTTTGTAAATGAATTTGAATTGATAGCTAAGCAAGATCTTGAAAATAATAACTATGAAAAATATTTTAGAGAGATTCTTAAAGGTAAAGAAGCTATTAATAATTTCTTTGATAATGTAATGGTTATGGATAAAGATGAAAAGATGAAAAATAATAGACTGGCACTATTAAAAGGTTTAGATAGATTATTTAAACAAGTTGCAAATATTACAGAACTAGATTGACGGAGGTAACTTCTTGGAAGTTTTTAAAACAAAGGGAGTATGTGCTAAAGAAATTAAAATAAGTATAGAAGATAAAATAGTTGCTGATGTTGAATTTATTGGAGGATGTCCAGGAAATTCATTAGGAATAAAAACTCTCGTGAAAGGTATGAGAGTAGAGGAAGTAATTAATAGGTTATCTGGAGTTAAATGTGGATTGAGAAAAACTTCTTGTCCAGATCAATTAGCACAAAGTTTAAAAAAATATATTTAGGGGAGGCTTTTTTAAGCCTTCTTTTTTTCTTGAAAAGGCCAATATTGTGTAGGAGGAAAAAATGGTAGAGGAAGTATTGAAAATTTGGAATAACTTAAATGAAAAGTTTCCAATGATAGTAACACTAACTTTGATTTTTGTATATTATGTTCTTATTAGGATAGTAATGAAGGGTGTTAATAAAATATATAAAAAAAGGTTGAAAAGAATAGAAGAGATAAAAGATAAATTTTTTTTTGGATTTAAAATTGGAGAATATGAACTTTTATCTCCTGCATTTCAACATAAATTAATTTTAACCTTATTTAAATTAACTAGGTATATAGTTGTAGGTATAATAATAGCGATAACTTTGCCTATTGTGTTTTATCTAGATCCTAAAACAAAGGAATATACAATAATAGTCATAGATAAAGTATCTGAACCTTTAAAAAATGTATTTATGGCAATTATTAATTATATACCTAATTTAATAACTATTGCCATAATTATATTAATAATCAGGTATCTGTTAAAAGCTGTAGACTATTTGACAGAAGAGATTAGAACAAAAAAATTAATTATAAAAAAGTTTTATCCAGAATGGGCTAAGCCTACGGGAGCGACTATAAAGATATTTTTGTATGTATTAGCTCTAGTTGTAATTGCACCTTATCTACCCGGTTCGGGATCAAGTGCTTTTAAAGGAATATCTGTAATGGCAGGGGTACTAATTTCAATGGGGTCAAGCAGTTCAGTAGGGAATGCAATTTCAGGTCTAATTTTGACATATATGAGGTCATTTAATATAGGAGATAAAGTTGTTATAAATGACACAGAAGGTTTTGTAGTAGAAAAATCACTTTTGGTAACTAGAATAAGAACACTTAAAAATGAGAGGGTAACAATACCAAATTCATCAATACTATCAAATCCAATTGTTAACCATACTTACTCTGCAAATAACTATAACTTAGTTATATATACATCAGTAACTATTGGATATGATGTTGATTGGAGATTAGTGCACAAGTTACTTATAGATGCAGCTAAAAGTGTAGGAGATGTATTAGATAGTCCAGCTCCTTTTGTATTACAGCTTGCTCTAAATGATTTTTATGTTGAATATCAATTAAATTGTTATATAGATAGTGCTCAAGGAATTCCAAAGATAAAATCAGAAATTCATCAAAATATACAAGATAGATTTAATGATAAAGGTGTAGAGATATTATCGCCACACTATAGAATGATGAGAAAAGATTTTGAATTCTATAGAAATGAAGAATCAAAAAATTAACTTTGGTTTTTTGATTAAAAATTTTAGGCTAATTTAAAAAATTAGCCTTATTAAGTCTTATTCTATTTTCTTCTCCAATAAGTTCACAAATTTCTTTTGGATTCAGATTGGGGAGTTCTTTTATTTTTTTGTTATAAGCCTTTTTAAATTGACCTTGAGAAAAATGATAATATAAATAGGTATTATCTAAATCTAAGTCTCTCATTAGGGTAGAAGTATAACTAAAAAAAATTTTATCTAGATTCGAAATACCCAATATCCATAAGGGGCAGTTAAATACTTTAACCAATTTAATAGTCAATTTAGCCATATAATTTTGATTTTCTATAATAATATCTTTAAAATTTTTAAGTTTGTTAAGGTCACTTGTAACTCTAGTATGTAAGAAGGTTTTGTTTAAAACGATTACTTCTTTATCATAATCTTCTACCAATCCACTTCCTACCATAAAATTTTTTGCCCCTTTACCAGAACTACCTACTGCATATTTCTCTTCCATTGCTTCGTTAAGTCCTGGGTTATCTGTAACCTAAATATATTTTATATTATCACTTTGAGAAAGAGCATCTAATTTTTTATTGTACACAAAAGCAAAGGGGAAATTATAAGCTTTCTCAGATAATTTCAAAACTTCATCTTTAACATAAGGATATTTTTTATTAACTTCCATAACTTTTTTCTTAAACTCATCCCTTATAATATTGAATTGTTCAAACTGTTTCTTAGTCATAATACTCCTTAAATCTCTATTGCTGTAATACTTCTGTATAAATCTAATGCATAAGTATCTGTCATACCACAAATAAAATCAGTAATAAGTCTTAGTTCATTGTATAATTTATTTTCAGAATCTGGGTATTTGTCCATAAGAAATCTATAGTTACTAGATATAACATGATATAACTTCTCCTCTTTACTCCCTTTTCTATTGCGCTTTGGTGAAGTAACAGCATTGGTAAACTCATCTAACAAAACACTAATTATTTTGTCTCCAGTAAGCTCTAACTTTAATACTTCTCTACTGTTATAAAGAACTTCACCTAACTCTTTAAAAGCTTTTTTTAAACTACCAGCTTCAGATAAATCAAGTAAATCCATATCAAATTGACCCTTCAAAATTTTATCATGATTTTTTACGAAACATTTTACACTTTCTTTAATCATATAATTTTGTATTTTTATTCTAAAAATACTTACAACAACTTCTAATGGTATAGGATATTTTGGATCAACGTTAATGCTATCTAAAGTATCTAATAATTCCTTTTCATCTGGATTAGCAGGATCAAGGTGCTTATGCATCTTTTTCTTTATTAAATCAAGATTTAATAGTCCTTTTTTACATCCATCTTCAATATCAGCAACAGAATAGGCTATGTCATCAGCAGATTCCAATAAAAATACTAGAGGGTGTCTTCTGATTTTTCCGTCGATTTTTAGACCTAATTCACGTATAATTACTTCAAAACTTTCCCTTTCACTTTGAAAATATCCAAATTTTTTATAACTAACTCCTTGATCCTTTTTATTACCTTCAGTGGAACTACGAGGATACTTAAGTATAGTAGCAAGAACTGGATATGTAAGGTTTATACTATGTTCATCTCTTGTATATTGAAGTTTTTTAAGTAATCTAAAAGCTTGTGCATTTCCTTCAAAATTTGTAAAATCACCCATCTCTTCATGAGTCCAATGAAAATCATAAAAGTCTTTATTTTCAACAAACCTTTTGCTAAAAAAATCTTTGTAATAATCTTGTATTACCATTTCACCATAATGACCAAAGGGAGGGTTTCCAATGTCATGTATTAATGAAGCAGCACCAAGTATTGCACTTATTTGCCCCTTTTTTTCTTGGGGTAAATAACCTAATTTAATCAATTGCTCTTCTACACCACGACCAATTTGTGTAGCAATAGTAGAAGCTTCGATAGAATGTGTTAATCTTGTTCTAATAAAGTCATTATTAACCAAAGGAAATACTTGAGTTTTATTTTGCATTCTTCTAAATGCAGATGAAAAAATGATTTTTGAATAATCATATTGAAATTCCTCAAAATCACTTCTGTTTCTATTTTTTTGTCTAAATCTATAGGGTTTTAATAAGTCATTCCAATTCATATTCTTTTCCTCCTTATTTTTTAAATATATTATACATTAGGTATTATAAAAATGTTAGTATTTTCTATTTTATAAATTCATACTTTTCATACTTTTCATAAAAAGTTTGACTTCTATATTAGGATATGCTAATATGATTTAAAGAAGGAAAGATATGAGGTGAAAAATGAATAAAGATTTATTAAAGAGGAAAGTACAAACGAGCTGGTCATGGATACTAATTTTAATGTTTTTTCTACTGAGTATAGTTAATGTTTATTTTGGTTATTTAGGTTTGATATGTATTACAAAACCTATGTATCATGCATTAAGAGGAAGAGGTAAGATACATTGTTCACATTATTGTCCTAGAGGAGCTATATTTGGTAAATTTCTATCAAAAGTGTCCCTAAATAATAATTTACCAATGTTTATGCGAACTAAATTATTTAAAGATTTATTAATTGTTATTATGATGAGTATGTTTACCTTTGCTATTATTCATAGTGGTGGAAATCCGAAAAAAATAGCTTTTGCCATAGCAAGATTGATGTTTGTAAGTTTTGTACTTGGTGGAGTATTAGGTGTTTTTTATAAACCTAGAGCGTGGTGTCAAATTTGTCCTATGGGAACTGGAACTGGTTATATTAGAGATGCAATAGAGGAGAAAAAGAAATGAAAAAAGTTTTGATTATAATGAGTTTATTATCAAGTATATTATTAGGAGAACAATTAACTAAACCATTAGGTTCAATGGAGGGTACCGACGGTATAGTATTTCAAAAAGGAAAAATAAGAACAGTTTTTAAAAATGCAAATTTTGAAAAAGATAAAACTTATGATAATAATGATTTAGTAAAAAATACTAATAGTCAAAGTATGTTAGTAAATAAAAGTGTGGCAGTAGTGAGATATGGATTAGGAAGTAATATGGAATTAAAAGCAATTATTCCCTATGTAGACAAAGAAAAAAAGAGTATAAATAGTCAAATGGATAATATTGGTTTGGGAGATATAGTAGTAGAAGGAAGGTATCAATTAAAATCACCAAAGAAAAAAGATAATTATTTCTTGGCACTTACGTTTGGAGCTTCTTTTCCAAGTGGAGATACAGATAAAAGTTTTGGACTTAAGGAAGCAAAAGATACTATGCCATTACAATTGGGAAAGGGAAGTATAAATCCTATTGTTGCTATTGGTTTTACGAAATTTTATAATAATTCTTTTAGGTTAGATGGTGGTGTAAAATATACTTATAATATTAAAGGAGCTCATGAGTATCAATTCGGTCAAGAATTAAACTATGACTTATCTATAGCTAAAGGGTTAAATAAAAACTTTGTTGCTTTAATTGAAATAAATGGAAGATTTGAAGATAGAGATAAAAAAAGAGACAAAATATTTGAAAATACCAAATCAAATATAGTTTATTTTACACCGGGAGTTCAATATAAAATTAATAATAATTTTGATTTAGGAGGAAGTATAGCAATACCAGTGTATAGAAATTATAGTGGTAATATGTTAGGAGAAAAGATGAAACTATTCTTTAGACTAGCATATACTATGTAGGAGGAGTTAGATGTATAAAATTGACAGAGATGAATGTATAGAGTGTGCTTTGTGTCAGAGCATATGTCCAAAGAAAGCAATAACGAAACATAAAGACTATGCTTATGAAGTAACTGACACTTGTGTATCGTGTAGTTTATGTGCAAAAAATTGCCCTGTAGGTGCAATTAGTAAAGAATAAGGAGGAAGAAGATGTTTAATGAGGAAATGAGAAGTCAATTGAAAGAAATATTGAAAGGGATGAAACTTGATGTTCATGCTCTATACTTTGGAGTAGAGGAAAATCCTAGTACTCAAGCTACTAAAAGTATGTTAAAAGAATTAGCAGAAGTAACGAATAAATTTGTAGTTGAAGAATATCAACTAGATTCTCCATTAGCTAAGGAACATAATATAGATAAAAATGGTGGTTTTACCCTTGTTACAAGTGAAAAAAAAGTAAATGGAGTTAAGTTTTATGGACCACCAGCAGGTTATGAAATTAATTCATTAATTCATACTATACTTGATGTTAGTGAAGGTCACATACATGAATTAGAAGAAGAGATTAGAAAAAGGATAGTAGCAATTGATAAAAAAGTAGATATAAAAGTATTTATTGGATTACAATGTCCACATTGTCCAGGTGCAGTAATCACAGCTCATACATTAGCTAGGTTAAATGATAATATAGAAGCAGAGATGGTAGAAGCAAGTAGTTATCCAGAATTATCTCAAGAATTTAATATTAGTTCAGTGCCAAGAATTGTTATTAATAATGGAAAGGGCGATTTGTTGGGGAACCAGCCTATAGAAGAGTTTTTAAGGGTAATAGAAGGTTTGTAGAAAAAGTAAATATACTTAAGTTAAAATTTAAAGCAAGTGGCTGATTTTTTTAAGAATTGGTCATTTTTTCATTTGTTAATAGAAGAAATGATAAAGCTGATTTTACTCATCTTTATCATTTAATTCTTTTTGTATTCTATTAAAGGTTTTAAGGCAGTGGCTAGGAATAAGTTCTACTGTATTTTTAAGTTTTTTTAATAATTCTATATCTTTTTTAAAGTTTTTCTTATCTTCTATAACTATTTTTAATCCAAATGAATAAGCTCTTTCATTAAGATTTTCAATTAACCAAATAGAATCAGATATTAAAAAATATTCTTTTTCTTTGTATTTAAATCTCAAACCGTGTTGTCCCCTTCTATGACCAAAAAGAGGTACTGCTTTTAAAGAATTATCATCGAAAATATCTATGTTACCCTTAGAATCTTTTAGTAAATTCTCTAAATAGATAGCTTCATCACGTAAAAATCCCGGTATCATATTATCTAAATATCCATATTCAAGTTTTTTTAGAGAAGATTTAAGTTCTTGTAAATTATCAAGTTCATTTTTACTAAAGATAAACTTTGCATTTACAAATTTATTAAGATTCCCAATATGGTCTGGGTGAAAGTGAGATATAAAAATATAATTGATATCTGTAGTTTTTATATTGTATTTAGATAAAACATCTTCAATCTCCTCTTTTATTTCAACTCGGGCAAATTTTCTATATATTTTTAAAGGATATTTATCTGTACCTTGGAAAAACAATTTGCTATAACCAGTATCAAATAATATATATCCATGTTCCTTGTGTTTAATTATACCTATTAATGCAGGAAACTCTATTTCTTCTTTTGAACCACGCCTTAAAACATAAGATTCTTTTTGATAACAACTTCCTACTTTATCTATTAAAAACCTTTCTATCATAATAACTCCTTAGTATTCTAATATTAATCTATCTATTATGACACTAACAATTGTTTTAATAAGATAGATTTGTTTCTATTACTAATAATTCTACCTCTTTCTATACCTAAATGCAAAATATATGACTACCAGTTATATTTCAAAATTACTTACATGATTATAATCTTTTCTTTTTGACTTAAGAAGATTTTTATTGGTTTTAAAATCGAGAAACTTACTTAGTGAAAGATACTTCTAAAGAAATATTCCCTTTATGAAGAAATTTTTTTTATATTTTTCAAGTGTTTATAGTTGAATTATACATTCTTTAGTTAAATATCGAGTATGTAAACTTTTTATATTCCTCTTTACTATAATTTTTCCATAATACTGAGAAGAGAAGAAGAGATAGTTTTTATCTAATCCTTCTGATTTAGTATGGTGTTTTGGTATGTATCTGCTACAAGAATCTTACATCTAAATATAAACCTTTCTTTTTATCTATATAATAATATAATATTTTTGTTAGAAAGTAAAAGGTTTTATTTGAGATATCTAAAATTAATTGTTAATATTTAAATTATATAATAGATAAATTTTTTAGAATAAAAGATTTGTTGATGAAAAGTATGTATTAAGATAAAAAATAAAAAAACAAAATAAAATAACGCAAGTTATTTTTTGTAGTTCTTAATTAGTTGAGAATTATCAATTAATATGTTAAAATAAAAATTATTAAGATAACATAAAGGAGTTCCCATGAAGCTATTAAATGACTATAAAAAGACAGCTATGGTATACGACAGTGTAAATATTACTTATAGGGAAGTAATGGATTACTCACTTTCATATGCAGAATATATTAAAGATGCAAAAAATAATAAGATAGCAGTTTTTACTGGGAATAGACCAGAACTTAGTTATAGTATATTTGGTATATGGCAAAGGGAATATTGTGCTGTAACAATAGATGCAAGCAGTAATAAGGATGAATTAGTATATGTACTTAAAGATTCAAAACCTTCATTTATATTTAGTGAATTATCTAAAAAAGAAGTAGTTGAAAAAGCTATAAAAGAATCTTTAATTGATTGCATACCTTTATATTTTGAAGAGCTTAATATAAAAGAGATAAAAGAAGAAATAATAGAACCTAGAGAAGAGATAGAAGCATTGATTCTTTATACTAGTGGAACTACTGGTAATCCCAAAGGAGTAGTGCTTACATTTAAGAACCTTTATTATCAAATTAAATCTTTAAATAAATTTAATATGTATGAAGAAAAGGATGTGTACTTAGCTTTATTGCCATTACATCATATATTTCCCCTTATGGGTACTTTGATAGTACCACTTGTTAATGGTGGTATAATAGTTTTTTTAAAGGAACTTAATGGTGAAAATATAATGAAAGCTTTAAAAGAATATAAAATCACTTTTTTTTGTGGAGTACCAAGGTTGTATGAACTTCTTTATAAGGGGATTATGAAAAAGATAGATGGAAATAAAGTATCTAAAATTATATTTAACCTAGCTAAAAGAATAAGAAGTAGAAAAATTAAAATGAAATTATTTAAAAAAGTTCAAGAAGGTTTTGGTGGAAATATAAAATTTCTTGTATCAGGTGGAGCAAAATTAGATGAGGATATAGCGAAAGCATTTGATACTTTTGGGTTTAAAGTAATTGAAGGTTATGGTCTTACTGAAACATCTCCTATGATAAGTTTTACTAGACCTAATATGATAAAGTTGGGAAGTGTTGGACATGTATTAGAAGGGCTAGAAGTAAAAATAGATAAAGATGGAGTCCTTTGTGTAAGAGGAGATAATGTCTTTAAAGAATATCTTAATAAGGAAGAATTAACAAAGGAAGTTTTTGATAAAGAGGGCTATTTTATAACGGGAGACCTTGCTAGAGTAGAGGAGGATGGAAGGCTTTTTATACTAGGTAGAAAAAAGGAAATGATAGTATTATCTAATGGGAAAAATATAGATCCTCTAGAAATAGAAGAAAAAATTTTTAATTTAGCCAATGGTCTTATAGAAGAATTAGCAGTAGTAGATTTTGAAAATGCTCTTAATTTACTTGTAAAACCTAATTTGAAAGTTATTGAAAAGGAAAAGATAAGTAACATAATTGAAACAATAAAATGGTCTATAGTAGATAAATATAATATAAATGCACCTACATACAAGAAGATATTAAAGGTAAAAATAGTTAATATAGAATTTCCAAAGACTAAGTTGGGGAAATTGCGTAGATTTAAGTTGAAAGATTTGTTAGAAGGTAAGGAAGAAAAGAGAAAAGATATAGTTGAACCTGAAACGGTAGAGTATAGAGACTTGAAAAGTTATCTTGAAGAAACTAGTAAAAAATGGGTTTATCCTCATAGTCATATAGAACTTGATCTTGGCTTAGACTCCCTAGACATAGTTGAATTATTTGTATATTTAAATACAAAGTTTGGAGTAAAGATAGATGAAGGTAATTTTAGTCAAAATTCTACTGTGGAGAAATTAAGTGAATATATACTTAAAAATAAAGGAGAACTAAGTTTAAGTAGTTCTATAATAGACCTTAATAAGGAGTATAAATTGCCAAAGTCATCTAAAGTGTTGGAGCTACTGAAAAAAATATTTAGCCCTATATTTAAAGGGTGGTTTGGGATAGAAGTAGAAGGTTTGGAGAATTTAGAAGAAAATGTTATATATGTAGGAAACCACACTAGTTTTTTAGATGTTTTTATCTTTATAGAAGGATTAGAGAAAGGAAAAGTAAAAAATACTTATTTTATGGCAAAAGTAAAACATTTTAAATCTTCAATAATGAAGTGGTTTGGAAATAATTCCAATGTAATAGTTATGGATATTAATGAAAACCTACGTGATACACTTAGTAAATGTGCTTATATACTGAAAAATAACAAGTCTTTAGTAATCTTTCCTGAAGGGGTAAGAAGTCGCAATGGGAAATTAAATGATTTTAAAAAATCTTTTGCTTTATTAAGTAGAGAAATGGATGTAAAAGTAGTTCCATTTGTAATTAAAGGAGCCTTTGAATCGATGCCATATGGTAAAATTATACCTAAGAAGAGAAAATTAAAGATAAAATTTCTCAAAGGTATAAAAAATGATGATGTTGACAGATTGGTAGAAAAAGCAAGAAATTGTATAAAAAAGGAGCTTGGAGCTTTTTAGCTAGTAACCAGTAGTGATTTAATAATTAAGGGTTAAAACTTTATTTTGGGGTTTAAATAAATTGTGAAAACATCCTTTAGGTTAATTAATTGGGTTAATTAGTGAAATTTATAGTTAAAGAATACTTATTTCGAATGTATTTTAAGTTATACTATTTGGAACTAAGAGGAGATTATCTATCAATGGGAGTTTAAATAAATAAAAAATGGGCTAATTTAATTTAGCCCAAAATTAATATAAACAAGTTACAGTATATGTAGAAGAAAAACTAATTTTATCTCCACTACGTATAAGTGTTAATTCATCAGCTTTAATAGCCATACCATTTAGATATGTTTTGTTAGTAGAACTTAAATCTCTTATATACCAGTTTTCAAGATATTCATTATAGACAAATTTTGCATGTTTACGTGATACAGTAAGAACTTCTTCTACCCACTTACTTCCTTTTGCATCTCGTCCAAATATGTCTTCTGAGTTAAGAACTATTTCATTTTTATCTTCATTAATTAAAGTTAGATTATCTTTTCTGTAAATTACTGTTTTTTCCATATATTCCCCCTATACTTTTACTAATATTATAGAAATATTATCTTTACACTTGTTTTCTATAGCTTTATTATATAGGTTTTCACAACTTTTTTCCATATCTTTTGTAAGAGCTTCTTCCATTTGGTCAAGTGAAAGAGCCTCCCATAGACCATCAGAGACTAATAAAAATACTTCGCCTTTTTTATATTGAATACCTTTATAGAATTTTTCTTCAAGTTTTTCATCTCTAGCGATAAAAGCACTAGTAATAGTAGATTTTTTTGGATGAAATCTCATTTCTTCCATATCTATAAGTCCCATATGAACCATTCTTTCAACAAGTGAATGATCTTTAGTTAATTTTTCCAAATATCCACTAACTATTCTATATACTCTAGAGTCCCCCACACTAAAAATATGCACTAATTCATTATCGATTTTTATCCCACTAAGAGTAGTACCCATATTTTTAAATTCGGGATCTTTTCCTTTTAATTTAAAAGCTTCTTGTATAGAGTCTAAAAGTTCTAGAGTACTAGTTTCTGAGTTAATATTATTAGCATTTTCTCTTATGTGTTTAAGTAAAAATTCGCTAGCTACTTCACCTTTTTTGTGTCCACCCATACCATCAGCAACAGCAAATAGACTGTATTTATCTTTTTCATAACTAACAATCTTTTGAGAGGTATTAGAAATTAATTTTTTTTCAATTAAAATGCTATCTTCATTATGATTTCTTTTGCATCCCATATTTGTTATATATGCAACTTCTACCATTTGTCCCCCTTATTAATATATCTATCTAAATTTTCCAATCATTTATCTTTATTAGTATACAATATTATACTTCTTTTTTTCTAATTATGCTAAAATTTATATAAAAAAAACAGAAAATATGATATAATACTTAGTAAAATTAGATTAAGGAGTTAGGTATGAGAGTAATAAGTAAAGGAAAAGCTACTGGAAGAGCTTATGGAAAAATAAAATCAAAACAAAAATTAAAGAGGGTACAAGAGAGAGAATATGAAATAAATCGTATAGAGAACGCTAAAAAAAATGCTGAAAGAAGACGTGAAAATGAGAGAAAAAAAGTTGAAGGGGAGCTTATTTCACAAGTAGAAGTAATTGATTTTAAAAAAGGTAATTTTATTATACTAAAAGAAGATCAGGAAGAAAAAAGAGTGTTTAAATTGCCAGAGGGGTTAAAGTTAGAAGAAAAAGGTAAATTTAAAGATTTAATAAAACTAAAAGTATATGGAAAAGAAGTAAGCCTTAGAGAGGTAAAAGTTTCGAAAGAGGTTCTTAAAAAGATAGCTTTTTATATAGAAGGTATTTTATAGGAATAAGAGGCTGATCCTTATATAACGGGGCCTGTAAAGATTGGATTCTTTTATTAAATATCCACTTTACAGGTTTTAATTTTAAAAGTTCAGCCTCTTTTTATTATTTTTGCAAATCATTTCTAAATTTTACTATATGTTTATTAATACCTTCAATTTTATTTTCAAGAGGCTCAAGTTTTTTACTTTCAGCGTCAATATGAGCATCAAGATTAGTAAAAGTTCTTTCAATTTGTTCATACAGTATAGTTAAACTATTTTCAAACTGTATCTTTAAATTGGATTCAAAAGTATCTCCTGCTTTATTAAGACCACCTTTAAATTCCTTAAGAGTTTTACTTCTTTTAAACATTATAGTCATTGTAGTTCCAAGAATACCGATAGCTGCCATAATACCTCCAGTAATATCTAAGTAGGCATTTTGTGTAAATATAGCAAGCAAAGCTCCAGCAACAGTTAAACTACCTCCTTTTATAGCAATAGAATTAACATTAGGAGTATGTGAACTTAGTATTTCTATAAAGTTTTCTTCATTTGCAAGTTCTTCTAATCTTTCTTTTGCACTAATAAAAATTTCTTCTCTTTTTTTATAAAAATTATCATAAACTTTATCTTTATTAAGATTTTCTATTTCTTTACTAATATCTTGGATTATATTATTAAAGATGTCTTTTACACCTTCGATAAAGTGGTTAGCATTTTTGTGTGCTTCTACTTCTAGTTCCTTTTCAATATCGTCTTTCATCCTTTTACTAAATTCTTCTAAAGAATTTTTATTTAATTTTTCTTTTTTAACACCGGGAATCATTTGTTTAAAAAGATTAGGTGTAGATAAAAGTTCCTCTAACTGATGAGTATAAATTTTTACTTTATAGTAGTATATACGTAATAATCTTCCAATAATATTTTCCATCTCGATTAAGCTACGTTTTTCACCACTTTTAAATCTACTTTTTATATTTTGACGAAGATTAAGATCTTTTTGAAGTATACTTCTCCTATTATCAAGTTCTTTATCAAGCCTATCTTTTACTATTTCACAAGATTTAACTTTATCACGTAATTTATGTTTCATATGTTCACCATCTGTTACGTGGGAAGATATAAAATCTTTTAGATTATCTATGCCTTTATCTCTACTTTCAAGGGCATTTTTAGCACTAGTTATAAATACTTTAGGTTCACTAATTCCTCGCTCAATGGCATATTGTTTTATTCTACCTACATTAATTTCTATTTCTTTTTCAGTCATCCTATCTGCTTGTTGACAAACAAATACTATATTTTTCTTCCAATCATTATTCATATAATCTAACATTTGCCACGCACTACGGTGATGAGGATTAAATATAGGGAAGACAAATATGATAAGATCACTTTCAGGCGCAAAGGATTTAGTAATAACTTCATGTTCTTCAACAATAGAGTCTGTTCCTGGAGTATCTACTATACTTATCTCTTTTAGTATGTTTTTGTTTACTCCCTTTTCAATAAGGTTTTCACCAACTAATTCTTCATATTCATCTTCTGAAAAAATAAGTTGACTTACTTTATCTGTACAAATATCAACATCTACTTTACATAAATTGGGAGTATCTAGGAGGGCATTTATAAATGAGCTTTTACCAGCTTTTACTTCTCCAATAACTACAAACATAAAGGGTTTATCAAGGCTACTTATAAGTTTTTTAAGATCACTCCTGCTCTCTTTATCTCCTAAATCAACAGAAAGACTATCTAATTTATCTATTAATTTATGTAATTCTAGTTTTTTGATTTTATAATTAGCATTTATTAATTCTGACATAACTCCTCCTAACTGACTATTTTAATTAGAGTATATAGGATTAAAGGTTAAAAAGCAAATATTAAGTTTTTTGATATAGTTTAGTAGAGAGCAAAGATGAATTTGATATTTGTTGATTTTTCACTTTTTTTATAGGTAAGTCTTTTTTTTATAAAAATCTTCTATTAGGGTAAAAATTAACCAAAAGAAAATCCTTTGTTAAAAGATTTTGAATTATTATTTATATTAGTTATAAATTATTTCACTTGCAAATTTTATACTTATTTAATAGGAAAAAATCCATTAAAAAAATTTTATATAAAGAGAGAAAAATAAAATAGGATATTAATAACAGAAATTTTGTATATTGATGAAATAACATTTAAATAATAAATATATATTATAGAAAACTGTTGGTGTGTTTATTCAAAATATCATAATTTTATTTTTAAATAGTTATATTTAGTTGGTTTTGAGAGATTGACAAATTCTATTTCTTTGTTTTATTGATTTTCAAGGAAGAATTTTAAAGTATTAAAAGGCATAAAAGTTAAGGTAGCTAATATTTAATAGGTAGCTTAATAATCGGTGTGTAATCAAAAATTAAGAATAAGATAATTTAAGGAGGGATTCATTTGGAAAGAGAAAAAGTATTATTAAATGATTATAGAAAAAATAAAATGAAATTAAATGAAGAAATGAAAGACCGATATGGTGATTAATAGAATAATAAACAAATGGGATCCCATAGATTTATTGCCCTATGCTCCTAATGATGAATATGAAGAGGAAATTCAATTGATTACTGATTTTATTAAGAATAATAAAGAAATAACTATATATACCTTAGGAATTAAGATAAAAAGAATCTTTACTAAACGATTTGGCTCTGATGTATTTAGAAAGCCTGATGATGAATGTATTGTAA
Source organism: uncultured Fusobacteriaceae bacterium (assembly GCA_964517235.1). Classification (GTDB taxonomy): domain Bacteria; phylum Fusobacteriota; class Fusobacteriia; order Fusobacteriales; family Fusobacteriaceae; genus CAZFBB01. The sequence continues at coordinate 104 of CAZFBB010000012.1, read as the reverse complement.
TTGCTAAAAATATCTTTAAATCAATAGATTAAACTCGCTTTCAAGAAGCAAAGCAAATAAGTATGGAGTATATGAGGCTACAGTAGAAGTTAATGGAGTAAGAA
>CAZFBB010000011.1:0-31383 GCA_964517235.1 uncultured Fusobacteriaceae bacterium | reverse complement strand
TCTTTTACTAATTTAATCATCTCTCCAATATGCTCAGTTGCTTTAGGTCTTGTCATTCCATCTTCTTTAAGTCCCAATTTTGCTGTATCTTCTAAGAATCCCTTTATGTACTTATCTGCAACTTCTTTAAGACTTAAACCTTCTTCATTAGCTCTCTTAATCATTTTATCATCTACATCTGTAAAGTTAGATACATAGTTTACTTCAAAACCCCTATATTCAAAATATCTTCTCACAGTATCAAAGAAGATAACAGGTCTTGCATTGCCTATGTGTATATAATTATAAACAGTAGGACCACAAACATACATCTTTACTTTGCGCTCTTCTACTGGTTTAAACTCCTTTAGTCTACCCTCTAAAGTATCATAAATTTTTATCATTACTAAATTCCTCCAAAATCATTACTTACATTTGTTAATAACTCTACTAAATCATCTAAATCAAAAGTTATTCTTGATTTTATACCGTCTTTTTTATTATAAAAATAAGATGTATAGTTATATTTTCTATATTTTTCACCTAAAATGGATAGATTAATATTTATAGCTAAAAATAGGTTGTTTGTATCTCTTGTCTTCTCTATTTTTCTGAACTCTCTATTAATAAATACTTTGTTATCTCTCATATAAAATTCATTTGCATTAAGCACTAATTTATCACCTTGGTCAATAGCTCCAAAATGTGCTAAAAGATCTTTTACTTCATCAATATTTTTACTGTTAAGAACTAATGAAAACTCTTTTTCAAGCCCTTCCATTTCCACTGCAAACAATACTTCATTGCCTATATTCTCTAGAAAGTCAAGAACATTTATATGTTGTGGATAAAAAGATTGAACTTTAGTTAGCATATCTTCTTGGCCAAAGGTCATATATATTTCGTTAATTTTTTTAAATAATTCTTTAAAACTATTATTTGCAAAATAAAAGTTAGTATCTCCTGCTAATTCATATCCACTCAATTCTCTTTTATTAAGTTTACTCGAATCGAAAATATCAAATAACATTCCACTCCCTTCTAGTACATATTCAAACTCAATTTTCTTCCCATTTAATTTAGAAATACCATAATCATAACCTAACTTATCTACCAAAATACCACTAAATATATCAATACTTCCTAGTTCTTTCAACAAACTAGATAGATCTCTAACAAAAAAATTATAATTATCTTTTTTTATTGTGGAAAATTTATCTATAAATTCCATATTTTGATTTCCACTATTAACTTCATCCAAATATCTATCAAGACCTTCCATATCAAAAGTTACTACAAAATACTCTCCATCTTGTTTAATGTATATTTCTGCATCAGCATCTAAATAAATATAAATTTCTCCATTATAATCAAAGTGTTTATTAAGTATATCGATGATTTTTTCTTTTTTACCTCTAAAAACATAAATACTGTCGTCTGTCACTTTTGGTAAATACTCTTCACTATAAATTTCTCTATTCCAATTTGTTAAAAACCTTTCCCTCATAAACATAATTTCGCTTAAATAATCATCTACATTCTTTAAAGATTTAAGAATTTTAATAAATTCTTTATCTTCTTTATCTGAAAGTTTTATTACTGCATCTAAGAGTTTTTCATAGCAATCTTCATAAAAAATTTTATTTTTTTGATAAGTTTCATCTGTTAAATCTGAATAAGAAATACTAACTATATTATTAGTTATATATTTTTCAATACCACCTTTAGAATAAGTTGCTATCTTTACTTTATTTATTTCTGCCAATTCATTTGCAAAAATGTTGAAAACTACAATCAAAAAAATTCCAAATATCCTTTTCATATAAGTTCCCCCTTATTTTGTACTTTCAATACCTTTAATTAACTTTTCATAAAAACAACTATCGAATTCTAAATTAAAAAATACCTTTTCATCAACATTTTTCATATTTATACTTATTGGGCAATTTTCTTTAGTTTTATAATTGATACTCAAAAGATTAAATAATGTATTTAAATCAAGATTTGCTATAATTAAATCTCCTTTTTCTACTATATTATTTTCTCCGGCTTCCAATATTTCATTTATAAATAAGATATTTCCCCTTATATAAAGTTTAGTATTAGTACCAATAATAAATTCTCCATTACTTCCTTTTTCTAAAACTAAATTGAAGATGAAATTAAAGAAACTGGGATCATTAAGTTCAACTGCTCCTGTTTTTTTTTCCAAATCAAAATATGCTTCATCTCCTATTCTTTCCGCCAGTGCAGACCAATTTAAACTTTGTACATTTAACATATCTACACTATAAACAAAAAATAGAAAAACTATATTTCCTAATGATTGATTATTCAAATATAATGTGTTTTTTTTGTGAACATATTTACTTAACACTCTATCTTCATCTGGACTAAAATACATGCTTAAGTTATTATTCTTAAACTCTAACTTATTTTTCAAATTTATTTTATTTTCTCCAACTTCTATATATCCAAGCAAATAATCAAAGGTATTTTCACCCAATACTAGTTCTTTTCCTAAAAGTCTTTCAAAGTCAATTATATACATGTGTTCATTTTTTAAATTCTTAACAAAAGTTTCATTTTGCTTTTCTTTTTTTACTTCATTTTCATATTCACTCAAGGCATTTTTGTTAAAAGAAAGTATTTGATATCCTCTATAGTTATAAAGGTATATATTATTGTTCCCATTAATAATACCATTTTCTTTCAATTTTTCCCTATACTTTTCTTTTAAAACCTTAAAATCACCATCACTTTTAAAATATTTCTTCATTTTTATATTTACTAATGGATATTTATTTCCTGTATCAAAAACAACTACCAATTTTTGCCTTTCTATTGGATTATAATCTATCTGATAAGAAGCTAAACCCAAAACCATTGCTCTATCTATCAATTTATTCAAGTCATTAAAAGATTTTTTTACTTTTTCTTTTTTTTCTTCTTCTATATTCAGAAGGTCTATAATTGCTTCTACCCTAGTAGCTACTTTTTCATTTTGCTCACTATAAAATAAAAAATCAGATTCTTCCACTATTAAGTTTTCAAAATCAATCTTATAATATTTTATTCCAAAATAAACTCCTACTGTAGTAACAAACAAAATACTCAATATTATACTAATTAATATTCTTTTTTTCATCTTTCAATTCCCTTCTTTTACAGGCTTCGCAATGAAGGCTACTATTAAGCTCGTTTAACCTCTTTTCCAGTAATACTAATTCTTCCATAATAGGATCTGGTAGTGACATATGATCCAAGTTATATATTGTTTCTTTTACTTTTTCTCCATTTTGTTTTACTATACGCCCCGGAATTCCTACCACTGTAGAGTTATCTGGAACATTAGATAATACAACTGAGTTTGCACCTATATTAACGTTATTTCCTACACTAAATGATCCTAATATTTTTGCCCCTGCACCTATAACCACATTATTGCCTATAGTCGGATGTCTTTTCCCACTTTGCTTCCCAGTTCCACCTAAAGTAACTCCCTGATAGATTGTTACGTTATCACCAACTATTGTTGTTTCTCCTATTACAGCTCCAGTACCATGATCTATAAAAAATCTTTTTCCTATTGTAGCCCCTGGATGTATCTCTATATGTGTAAAAAATTTAGATACAGCTGCTATAAATTTCGCTATAAACTTCAATTTTTTCCTATAGAAAAAGTGAGCTACTCTATGCAAAAAAATTGCATGAAGACCCGAATAAAATAATACTATGCACAAAACCGAGTCAGCTGCAGGATCCTTTTCCCTAATCAGTTTTATTGTATCAAACATCTATATTTCTCCTATCTGCCTCAATTATCTCTTTCTTTTATATACAAATAATATTCAAAACAGTCTATCAAAGCCTTCCAACTTGCTTTTATAATGTTAGTAGATACTCCCACTGTGGACCATTCTTTACCTGTTACTTCATCTACACTTTCAATTAGTACTCTAGTTGTGGCTTTTGTCGCACTAGTCCCATCAACTATCCTTACTTTATAATCTCTAAGTTTTACATCAGCTATCTCAGGAAATTCAGATATTAACGCTTTTTTCAAAGATATATTTAAAGCATTAATTGGACCATTTCCTTCAGCTACAGTGTGTATAATCCTATCGCCAACTTTTATCTTATTTATAGCTTCTGTTTCTCCACCTTTACTTCTTTGTCCTTCAGTTAGAACTTTAAATTCTAATGGCTCAAAGTAGTTTAAAGAATTATTTAGTATTTTCTGAATTAAAAGTTCAAAACTAGCCTCTGCACCTTCATAATCATAACCTTTTTTAGTCTTAATCTGTAATTGGTCAATTATTTCAGCCATTTTTGCTGTTTCTATATCTTCTTCTACCCCAAACTCTCCAAGCTTATATAGTATATTACTTTTACCAGATAAATCCGAAATTAACACTTTTCTTTCGTTGCCAACCAAATCAGGATTTATATGTTCATAAGTTGCTGGATTTTTCATTACTGCACTAACGTGTATTCCACCTTTATGAGAAAATGCATTTGCTCCTACAAAGGGCATATTAAGACTTGGTTGTAGGTTACTAACTTCACTAATATATTTTGATATATGACTTAATTGTTTAATCCTCTCTCCCATAATATTATAACCAAGTTTTACTTGTAAATTTGGAATAATCTCACATAAGTTCGCATTTCCACAACGTTCACCATAACCATTTATTGTTCCTTGTACTTGTTTTGCTCCTTTTCTAACAGCTTCTATACTATTTACTGTTGCCATACCACCATCATTATGAACATGTATACCAAAGTCAAAATTTATCATTTCTTTTAACTCTTCTAATATTTCACTTATTTCAAAATATTGACAGCCACCATTAGTATCAGCTAGGATTACTAAATCAGCACCAGCCTCATCTGCTTTTTTAATAACTTCTACTGCATACTCTTTATTTTTTTTATAACCATCAAAAAAATGCTCTGCAGTAAAAAATAGTTCTTTTGTATTTTTTTTAAGGTACTTTAGTGAATCTTCTATCATTTCAAGATTTTTCTCGAGACCTATACCAAAACCCTCAATTACATGAAGATCCCAAGCTTTTCCAAAAATATTTATTGCATCTGTATTGGCTTCTATTAAAGCTTTTATATTTAAATCATCTTTTACTCTATTATTATAGTGTCTAGTGCTTCCAAATGCTACTGTTTTACTTTTCTCCAACTGAAGCTCTTTTAATCTTTCAAAAACTTCTATATCTGTCAAATTAGAGCTAGGCCAACCACATTCAATATAGTCTATACCTATACTATCCAGTTTTTTAATAATTTTAAGCTTATCTTCTACTGAATAGTTAATTCCTCTCATTTGCGACCCATCACGAAGTGTGGTATCGTAGATATATATATGTCCCATGCTACCCCCTTTTTTCTAAGTGAAGCAAGTCTTCTACTGTAGTTATTTTTATATTTTCATAACTACCCTCCAAGAACCCGACTTTTCCCCCTATGTTTTCTACCAAAGAAGCATCATCGGTTCCCACAAACCCATTTTTTTCTGCCTCTTCATAAGCTTTCTTTAATATCTTCCCCTTAAATACCTGTGGTGTTTGAGCTGCTATTAACGTATCTCTTAATGGAGTTTTTTCTATCTTACTTCCATTTATTATCTTAATAGTATCTTTCACTTTAACACCTATAATATAACCATCATATTCATCATATTTTATTAGATTTTCATATGGCTTATCTATATACTCTTCTTTTATAAAAGGTCTAACTCCATCTTGAACACCAATAATATAATCTTCTATATCTCCAATTGATTTTATAGCATTAAAAATAGAGTCTTGTCTTTCAGCTCCACCTTCAATTACATTTAACACCTTTTTTATTTGGAATTTTTCTATATATGATTTTACAAGTTCTATATACTCTTTTCTAGTAACAACTACAATAGCATCTACACTTCTACAATTATCAATAATTTTCAAAGACTTTATAAAAATAGGTTCTCCACCAAATTCCAAAAACTGTTTTGGTTTATTAACCCCCATTCTTTTTCCACTTCCTGCTGCTGCTACTATATAGAGTTGTTTCATCCCTTTTTTATCCTTCCAAATATCATTCTTCCTGCTGCTGTTGGATAAACACTAGTAACTACAAGTGTCACACATTCACCAACATTACTTCCACCATCTTCAGCTACTACCATAGTACCATCTCCAAGATATCCAACTGCTTGACCATCTCTATCACCTTTTTTAATAAGCTCTATAGTAAGCTCTTCATTTGGAAGCACTATTAACTTAAGTGCATTTCCTAATTCGTTAATATTAAGTACTCTTACTCCTTGTATAGTAGCTACTTTATTTAGATTAAAGTCTGTTGTTAGTATATCTCCTTTTATATCTTTTGCAAGTTTTATAAGTTTACTATCAACTTCTTTTCCTCTATAATCTCTATCTTCTATTAAAACAGTAAATTTTTCCTCATTTTGTATATCTTTTATAAGATCAAGACCTCTTCTCCCCCTTGCTCTTTTTATATTGTCACTCGAATCAGACAAAGTTTGTAACTCTTCTAGTACAAATCTAGGTACAATAAGATCACCTTCGATAAATCCTGCATCCAAAATTTCAACTATTCTTCCGTCAATAATAATACTTGTATCCAATATTTTTGATTTAGCACCAATTTTTTCCAATTTTTCCTTTTTCATTTCTTTAATATATTCAAACAACTGTACTAATGCTGCCGAAGAGGCTATCCCCATAATAACAAATAAAATTTGGTTATCACTCTTCATAATAATAGAAAGTTGAAAAAACAAAACTGACATAAATAGTGTTACAATAAAATCTTTTAAATTCATAATTTCGTAAGTTGCCTTACGTTCACCTCTCTTCCCCGCTAATAACAATTTTTACAAGCTACATATAAAATAGTTTGATTACATCATTATTTTGTAATTTTGTTATAAATTCTGCCTTCTTGCCATTTATTTCTATGGTCAACATACCTTGACCTTTTTCCAACAACTCTTCTGGGTTATAGTGTTTAAATATATCACTAACTATAGGTAGTTTATCTTTTGGTAAACCTATTTCTATAATATCATTATTAAATATTACTCTATCTTCACTTGATTCTTCACCATTGACAAAAACTGAATTTTTTATCTCTTTAAACTCTATAACTTTATCATTTACTCTTACTTTAAAAGCACCACCATTTACTTCTACTATATCTCCTACTTTGAGAATACTGTCTTCGATATTAACAAGTTCATATTTACCACCATTTAAAACAGTATCTTTAAAGTCTACACTTACTCCATTTAAAAGTACTTCCTTTATAGGTATAGTCATATTCTGTTCTATTTTATCTAAAGTAAATGTAAGTTCCCTCAAAATTTTTTCATTAAACAAATTTCCTACTTGTATTTCTTCTAAAAGAAAACTATCTCTATCTTTAACTTTATAATTTTTATCTATTTCTTTACCATTTTTAGTTAATATATTAAAGTACTCTTTTTCTTCACCATTTACAGTCACTCTAATACTGCCATGCTTTTCAATTAATTCTTTTGCACTTATATGGGCATCTCTCCCATCTCTTTGTTTTTTTATCTCTATCATGTCACCATCAACTACAGTATCTTCAAGGGATTTATTATGTCCATTAATTTTTATAATTGAATTTTTACCCATTTCACCTTTAATTATATTCATTTTACCATTTACTGTATAAGTAAGTGGATTTCCAGGTGCACTATATAAATTTTTTCCTTCTATTCCAACTGCTACAAAAGCTTCCATCAAAGTTAATTCTTTAGTAAATGAAAAGACCCTATGACTTTCATTATTAACTGTTATTTCTAATATATTAAATCCTTTAGTATCAAAAGCCATATTGGCAATACCAATAGGAGTTACAAATTCAGCTGTTCTGAGTTCTTCATCTGTATCTACCAAATTTTTTATAGCTTCTGTTCCTCTAACAGCCACTCTTCCTGCTACAAGACTTACTTTTTCAGCTATCTTTTCCTTCAAATTACTTATTAACGACCCACCACCAATAAGTATAACTGCTTGAGGAGCTACCTCATTAACTTCCATAATTTTTTTTGATATAGAGCTTGATAGTTCTTCTAAAGTATCATCTAATTTATCTAAAATTTCTTTTTTATCCACTTCAAATTCTATACCTAGAATATCAGTATATAATACCCTATGACCTTTTTTAGATAGTTCTTTTTTTATCTTTTCCGCTTCAGCAAAATCAAGTAGATACTCTTGCTCTATCTTTTCTGTCAACTCATCTCCAGCCATAGGAACCATTCCATACCCAATAATTCTACCATTTTTGGTAATTGCTATATCTGACGTTCCTGCTCCTATATCTACAAGAGCAATATTTAACTTACGCATATCTTCTGGTATAACTACATTAATTGCCGCTATAGGTTCTAGAGTCAAAGTCTTAATTCCCAAATCAACTTTTTTAACCATAGTATACATACTGTCTACTACAATTTTAGGAAGAAAAGTGGCCAATACTTCTACTTCTAATTTAGCTCCTTTTTGATATAAGGGATTTTTAAGGCTTATTCCATCTAATATATATTCACTTACTGTATAACCTACACAATGATACTCTCCTTGACTAGCATTAAGATTGACCATAGCATCTTGAATAGCAAGTAATTCTACTGATTTTATATGTTCTTCTGTAAGTTCATCTTGAACACTGAATTCTCTATTTTTTTTCCCTATACTAGTTACAAGACTTCTACCTGCTACTGCCACTGCCACTTCTTCTACTTTTTCTCCACTCAAACTTTCCATTTCATCTTTAAGTTTTTTAACAGTCTGAGCCACCTTAGCTATATCATGAATTTGTCCATCTTCCATAGCTCTAGTTTCATGTTCACGAGCTATCATATGGTCTATTTTGATTTTATCATCTTTTTTTTCTGCAGACAGTAACACTACATTTCTAGTCCCTACATCTAAAGCAAATATTTTGCCCAAAACTATCACCTCATCTTATTTTAACTGAGCCACTGTACACCCTAAACCACCTTCATTTTGATTAGCGTCTCTAAAACTGGTTATATATCTACTTGTTTTCAAGAAGTTTTGCACCCCTTTACGTAACATTCCTGTACCTTTACCATGGATAATATATACTTCGTTATAACCACTAAGCATAGCTCTATCTAGATATTCTTCTAATTCATGTATTGCATCATCAACCATTTTCCCTCTAAGATCTATCTCAGATTTTGCATTAGATCTAGTTGATATAAATGCTTTTGCTTGTTTCTTTGCTTTTTTTACCTCTAATTTTTTTATATCATCAAAAGATACTACTAATTTTAATATTCCTGCTTGTACTTGAGCTGTTCCTTTTCCTTCATCTATCTTAAGTACTTGAGCTTCACCATTTAAGCTCTTTATATATACCTTTTCTCCCTTTTCAAGTTTAAGGTTTTTAATGATTTTGACTTCTTTTTTTATTGTTTTTTCCTTATCTTTTCTAATAGCTTGACGAAGCATATTTAAGCTTTTTTCTGTAGCTTTTAGCTCTTCTTTTCTATTTTCATCTTTTTTGATTTTTTCTATGAGTGCTTTTGCTTTTGCTTGAGCATCCTTAACCAATTTATCTGACTTTTCATAAGCTTCTTTGATTATATCACTTTTTTCCGCTTCTACTCTTCTTAGTTTATCTTCATACTCCCCTTTAAATATTTCAGCTTGCTCTTTTAACTTTGATATTTCCTCTTCCATAATCTCTAATTTATTTGATTTTTCTTTTATAGAAGAGATCATACTCTCTACTTTTTTATCCTCTTCACTTATATATTTTTCTGCCCTGTCTATTATTTCTTGTGACAAACCAAGTCTTTTAGCTATCTTAAGAGCATTACTTTCCCCTGGAATACCTAACAATAATCTATATGTTGGTGACAGAGTTTCACTATTAAATTCCATTGAAGCACTTTCTACTCCTTCTTCATTATACCCATAGGCTTTAACTTCACTATAATGAGTAGAAATTATACTTTTTACCTTCTTATCCTTCAAATAATCTATTACAGCCATGGCAAAAGCGGAACCTTCCATAGGATCCGTACCAGAACCTAACTCATCTAATAATACTAAAGAACCTCTATTTACTGATTCCAATATTTCTTGAACATTTTTTAAGTGACCAGAAAAGGACGATAAATTTTGCTCTATACTTTGCTCATCACCTATATCAGCATAAATCCCTGTAAACATACCTATTTCAGTCTTTTCATCTGCTGGTATAAGCATTCCACTAAGAGCCATTAAAGTTAGTAAACCTGCCGTTTTAAGTGCAACAGTTTTACCACCTGTATTTGGTCCAGTTATTAACATAATGTCAAAATCTTTTCCTATAGAAAATGTAAGTGGTATTACTTCATCTTTAGGAATAAAAGGGTGTCTTGCTTTTACCAAGTCTAATCTTTCTCTTTCTGTAATAACAGGTCTAACACATTTATTCTCTAAACCATAAGTACATTTTGCATATAACATATCTAAATCCAAAATAACTTTAGCTATTTCACTAATACCATTTTTATTGAGTCTCACTAAGTCTGTAAGTCTTAATAAAATCTTTTTGATCTCTTCCCTCTCTCTTACTTCCAACTCTCTCATTTTGTTGTTGAGAGAAACTATACTTAAAGGTTCTATAAATACAGTTTGACCTGTAGCAGACCTATCATGCTCTATTCCTTTAATTACTCCCTTAAAATCTGCTTTTATAGGAATAACACTACGACTATCCCTTATTGTTACTATCTTTTCTTGGATGGCTTTTGCATATGTAGGATTGTTTATAATACTGTCAAACTTTGACTTTATATTATCACTAATATTTCTTTTATGTCTCCTAATGTCTCTTATTTCTGGAGAAGCTTCATCAGAAATCTCACCATTGTCTTCTATTGATTTATCTATCAAATCTTCTATTCCCTTAAAAGTAGGAACATCTTTAGTTTTTAGATATAAACTCCTATATTTATCTTGTAACTCTTCAAACTTTCCCTTGGCTAACCTAAATATCCTCAAATTCTTTTTGATTATTAGGAGGTCTTCAGGGTAGAAGTAAGTGCCTATTAATTCAATCTTCTTAATTAAGTCTTCCATATCTTTAATTCCAGACAACTCAATTCCACCGTCATACTTTAATAGCTCAAAAAAATGCAGTGTAGAATCTAACTCTCTTTTCAGTTCAGTTGAATCTTTAAAAGGCTTTAAATCTATAATTCTTTCTTTAGTTTTATCTATATAAGCATACTCTGCAAGTTCAACTTTTAATTTATCAAATTCAAGTACTTTTAAACTATGATTGTTCATCTCTACTCCTCTAACAAAAGTTTATAATTTTTCACTATATTGTACCATATTTACCCTTTATAATCAAAGGGATATAGTATTTTCCTTTTATATTTAAAGTTTTTTTTATTTAAAATTCTTCTTTTATAAAAGAACAGATAAGATAGATTTTATTTAATAAGAGGGTGTCAAGAAAAAATACTTGCTTTTTTTTTGCTTTCGTGATAAAATTTTAATCGGAATTTTCATAGGAGGTGAAGTAGATGAGAGTTTGTGAAATCACTGGAAAAGGAACAACTACTGGTAACTCAGTTTCTCACTCACATAGATTAAACAAGAGAATCTGGAAAATAAACTTACAAAGCACAAAAATAACTATTAATGGTACATCATTAAAAGTTAGAGTTTCTACAAAAGCTTTAAAAACTTTAAAAGGTGCGACTGAAGCTCAAGTAGTAAAATACTTAAAAGCTAACAAAGCAACTTTGAGCAAAAACGTAGCTAAATTAATAGCTCAATAATATAAAAAAGACAGAAAATCCTGTCTTTTTTTATTATTTTTAATAAATTAATTCTTTTCTCCAGCTAATATCTTTTTTTATCTCTTTTGCTGGATTTCCTGCAACTATACTTTGAACTACCACATCTTTTGTAACTGTTGAATTTATGGCTACAACTGAACCTTTTCCTATTGTTACTCCTTTAAGTACCGTTACATTATCTGCTAACCATACCTTATCTTCAATCATTATATCTTTAGCATAGTTAATTTTTTTTCCTTGAGAAAGTATATCATGTCCATCAGAGCTCATAATCTTTACATTCCTAGATAACATACATTCTTGACCAATTATTACTTTTTTACCTTTTTCTTTAATTGTTATATATGAATCTTGACCAATAATAGTATTTTTCCCTATATGAAGAAGGCAATTTTCTCCTCGGATATCTATAATCACCCCTCTTAGATTAGCATTTTCTTCTATAATCACCCTATTATTTTTACCTTTTATAACAATTTTATTTTTTTTACTTTGGAACTCTTATGGATTTCAACAACATTTTCTTTTTCAATAGATATTTTGTTATTTATATAGTCTTTAATCTTCATATTTATCCTTCTACTCTTTTTCCAATTATACTAAACACATTTTCTACAGTTAAATTATTCATACAGTTAAAATGCCCCTTTGGACAGGTTTTATCTCCATGTAACGAACATGGGGAGCATCTTTCTTCAGCATACAAAAGTATAGAATTTTTATCATATTCAAACATATTAGGATCTGTTGGTCCAAATATAACAAATGATAAAGTCTTTACTCCTCTTCCTATATGGAAGGGCCCACTATCGTTAGTTACTAAAAAATAAGCTTTGCTAAGCATAGCTCCACTTTCTTTTAATGTCAACTCCCCAGCTAAATTAATACAAATTCCACCACTTATTTCATTTATATAATCAAGTTCTTCTACTTCATTACCTCCTCCAATTAATATAATTTTTTTCTTATACTTTTGAGATAATTTAATAGCAAGTTGACCAAAATACTCTTTTTTCCACTTTTTAGTTTCTTTACTTGCACCAGGAGCAAAAACTATAAAATCATTATATTTATCCACCTTTTCCAAATCTTTTTTTGAAAAATCAAAATCTAAATCTTCACATTTATATTTTATTCCAAGTATTTCTAAAGGTTTAAAGTAACTCTTTATTATTGTATCATCAACATTATATCTAATTAACCTTAACTTTACTAACAGTGTTTTCCACCAAACTCTTTTTTTATAAGTTAAAACTTTTGTTTTTAAAAACTTACCAATAAGTATCGACCTTGTTTTAGCGTGTAAATCTATTACTAAATCATATGTATCTAATTTTTTTGAAAAATCATAAATACCCTTTATGCCTTTATACTTTTCCTTTTCAAATATAATTAGATTATTTATATTCTTATTTAATCTAATAGCTTCTCTAAATTTATCCAAAACTACAAAATCTATTTTCGCTTGAGGGTATCTCTCTCTCAATTCCTTTAATACTGGAGTTGTAAGTATTACATCTCCAAAGGAACTAAGCCTTATTACAAGTATCTTCATCTTACCTCTTTTCCAAAACTTCCAATACTCTTTCAAATACTAATTCTGGAGTCAATTCCATCATACATCTAAAATGTCCCTCTGGACACTCATTACCACCATGCAATCCACAGGGTCTACAATAAAGCCCCTCATTTTCCACAACAAGGCTATTACTTGTCCAAGGGGTAAAACCTAGCTCTTTTACTGTAGCACCAAATATGGCAAATACAAATGTATCAAAAGCTGAACCTATATGTATAGGTGAACTATCATTTGTTATTACCATATATGATTTTTTTAATAACTGTGCAAGTTGTAAAAGAGATGTTTTATTAATCATATTAATACTCTTCTCTGTATATTTTAGAGAAAGTTCTAGCTCATCCTTTCCACCTATAATAACCACTCTTACATCTTCAATTTCTTCTAATTTTTCAATTAGAGAATTAAAATATTCTATCGGCCATCTTTTGGTATTCCACTTTGACCCAATAGCCACAGCTACTACTTTCTTTTCCTCTAATTTATTTCTTTTCCAAATATCTTCTATATAGTTCCTATCTTCTTCACTTGGAAATAATTCTAAACTATTATCTACCAAATCTTGACCCTTTACAAGGCTTAACAACTTTTCAACCTCATGCTTACTTTTGTCATAACTTATTTTCTCAGTTAACAAAAACTTTCCTTCACTATTTGAATAACCTATTCTTTCTTTTATTCCAGCCAAATAAACTACTAAAGAACTTCTAAGATACCTATGTGGAATATAAGCAATATCAAATTTCTCTTTCTTTAACCTTTTAGACAAATTTAGCATACCCTTTATTCCCTTATCTTTTCCTCTTTTTTCATAAGCAATAATTTCATCGATATGGGGGTTATTAGCAAGTATAGCTTTACCAGTAGGAGTTGTTACATATGTAATTTTACTATTAATATTATTTGCTTTTATCTTTTTTACCATAGCCGTGCTAAGGACTATGTCTCCAATAAAAGCTGTATGAAATATAAGTATTTTTTTACTCATAACCCTCCTTTTCTAAGTATCCGTATACCTTTAATCCACCTTTTATACATGTTATTTCTATTGGAAAGTGAGGTCCTCTCTCTCCATCTAAGTCCACAACTATGTCTTCCTCTGAATCTATAAATAACTTATCTGTTTTAAAATATTCTATAACTTCTTCATCTTCTAAATAAGTTCCATTTAATATTTTGAAAAAGATATTAATAGATTTAGGTATTCCTTTGGCTTTTAATATTATTACATCAAAAACACCATCATCCAATTCAGCCTTGTAAGCAAAAGGTATTCTTCCAGCAGTACGTCCATTAAAAACAAACATTAAATATTTCTCTTCTCTATTATAAACTTCTTTACTTTCTACTTTTATATCAAGAGATTTTATATTAGATAATTCTTTTATACTGGTTAAGTAATAGGCTAGTCTACCTAGAGATTTTTTTAAATTTTTATCTACTTTTTGAGAAATATCTGTAAAAACACCTGTACTTAGTATATTTACAAAATACCTGTCATTTGCTTTTCCCAAATCTATTTCTTTTATTTCACTTGCAAGTATCTGTTTTACACTAGCTTCTATACTTTCAGGCATACCTAATCCCCTTGCAAAGTCATTAGCTGTTCCTACAGGCAAGATACCAATAGGAATATCTATACCCTCATTCTTTATAGCATTTACTACATTATTAATTGTTCCATCTCCACCTGCTATTAATATATGTGAATATGACTCATCTATATCGGTTAGGGCGTCTGAGAGGGTAGAAGATTTACATATACGAAAAATTGTCAATATATACCCTGCTTTTTGATACAAATTAAATACCCTATCAAATTCTTGTAATAACTCTTTTTTTCCCGCTCTCGGATTATATATTAATTTGACCTTTTTCATAAATCCTCCTTAACTCAATATTTCTTCAATCCAACATTCAATGCTATATTTATATAAAGTCTTCTCATCGTAATCAATGAATGGTTTTTGTATAAATTCTTCCAATTTATTAATATTATCAAGATTTTCTTCTAAGATAAAAATATTGTTTTCATTATAAAAGTCATAATATTTTATCTTTTTGTTAGTTGTTATAAGCTTACAACCTGCTCCGATAGCCTCTATAGGTCTAAGTCCCAGACCAGTCTGATTTAAAAACTTAATATCCAATAAATATTTAGATTCATTTGTATTTTTAACTATTTCTTCAAAGGAAAATGGCTTCTCTCTAACTCTGTGAACAACTTTTACGTAATTTTTAAAAATAAAATAATTTTTAACTCTTTTTCTTTCACATAAAAATAATAGACTATCAATTCCAAACTTTTCTAAATATTCATCTATTCTTAAAATTATATTTATTCTCACTTGATTTCTTAGCGCACCAACATAAAAAAGTTTATTCTTTTTCTCTACTGTTTTATCAAACTCACTACAATAAAAGTTAGGTCTATATTTCCAGTTCATTTCTTCGGAATCCTCTTTATTATAGGTAAATATTTCATCATAAAAATCGCAAATCAGACTAATATTCTTCTGGTATTTTTTATCATCCCAAATGTATAGAATATATTTTGCATTTTTTATTTTATCCTTCAAAATTTCTAAAAACAAAACTTTACTCTGCCCAACTAAATCTAATACAATATCATAATCACTATCTATTAAGTCTATTTGTGAAGAATAGACTCTTTTTTCAATTTCTGCTATTTTAGATTTAAAAAAATTAACTTTCCAATCACTATAAAAACTTCTACATAATCTATCCAGTTTTGAAATATTTTTTTTATTTATTTTTCCAAATTTTGAATATTGTGTCACTTCATATCCCTTTTTTTCTAAACTTTTTATAAGGCTTTTAGTATAACCATTCAAATCAGGGGCTAGTAAAAGTATTTTCATCTCCTTCTCCTTTAGTTAATATATCACGCAAGAAACCTCCAAAAGAATATTTTTCCTTAATATCTTTTGGATAATTTGTAAATTCAGTGTCTATAAATGAATTTAATTCTACCCAATCTATATTCGTTTCATCCAACAAATAAATATTATTAAATTTATAAAAATCATATTTTTTTACATTTTTGTTTGTTGTTATTACTTTGCTATGTGTTGCTATTGATTCTATTATTCTTAAACTTAATCCAGATTGTTTTTTAAACTGAATATCTAAAAGTATCTCTGATTTTTTATATTTTTCTGAT
Source organism: uncultured Fusobacteriaceae bacterium (assembly GCA_964517235.1). GTDB lineage: Bacteria > Fusobacteriota > Fusobacteriia > Fusobacteriales > Fusobacteriaceae > CAZFBB01. Next base: position 14,751 of record CAZFBB010000011.1, on the reverse strand, counting down.
ATTTCTTCTATATTTAACGATTTATTCTTTATAATTTCACCATAGGGCTTTCTTAAAAACTTTCTTATAAAGTTATTTTTATGTTTTTCTATTAAAAATAATTCTAACCTTTTTTTTAATTTTTTTTTCAATTTAATTAGTAATTCTGCTCTTTTTTTATCTCTCCAACTTCCAACATAAAAAACATCTATATCTTTCTTTGAATTATCATATTCAAAAATTTTCAAGAAAAAACTGGGTCTAAATTGTAGGCCATACTTTTCAGAGTCTATGTCATTATATGTGTATACCTCATCAAAATATTCTATTTTTTTTAAAACTTCCCTATTATATTTTATATCATCCCATAAAAATAGTTTTTTTCTACAATTTGTTTTTTTCTTTAATTCTTTTAAAAAACCTATACTTGATTTCCCTCCAATATCAAGAAAAAAATCCACATTTTCTTCATATTTTATCAATTCTTTATAATATTCTTTTGATATATTATGAAATTTTCGCTTCATGAATCCTATTTTTAAGTCATTATTAAAAAATCTAAGTAACCTATATAATTTTGTTTGCTTTTCTTTTGAGATTTTATGCGTTGCCTCAACGTATTCCACCAGAATACCTTTTTCATTGAAATTCTTAATTATTTCATCTGCATATTTACCCATATTAGTCATTGTAAAAAGCACCAACAAAATATTCACTCTCCCTATTTTTAAATTCTATTAGTTAATGTTAATATCAACTCAAATCCAAAATCTCCTCAATCCATCCTATAAGACTATACTTGTGCGTTATTTCTTTACTATACTTGATAAATGGTTTTTTTAAAAATTCTGTTATTCCATTTATATTGCTAAGGTCATCTTTTAAAATATAAATATTATTTTCATTATAAAAGTCATAACTAATTATATTTTTATTAGTTGTTATTAATTTACACTCTGCTCCAATAGCCTCCATAGGACGAAGACCTAATCCTTTTTGATTTTTATAGTTAACATCTATCAAAGCTTTTGAATTTAGAGAATTTTTAACTATTTCTTCAAAACTCATATGTTCATTTATGCTAATTTTCTTTATTTCTTTATATCTATATATCCTATAAAAATTTTTCCACTTTCTATCTAGATAAAAAACATTCTTTTTATTTCCCTCTATTTTTTTATTTAAGGCTAAAATCACGTCTATTCTCTTTTTATCCCTCACATTTCCAATATAAAATGATTCTAAGTATTTTTCTTTTTTATCTGAAAGAAATTCTTCGCAAAAAAAACTTGGTCGATACTTTAAGGAAAATTTCTCACAATCATCTTCATTATAAGAAAATATATCATCAAAGTACTTAAATTGATTTAATGTATAGTTTTGGTATTTTAAATCATCCCAAATAAAAAGTATCATTTTACTCGTCTTATATTTTTCTCTTAATACCTCTAAAAAATTTATATTACTTTGTGCTCTAATATCCAAAATAATATCATAATTATCTTTTAACTGTTCAATTTTTTTAGAAAAAAAATTTTTTTCAATTTCATCATAATAACTTCTTATACTTTTAACTTTAAAGTCAAAAAGCAAACTTCGTAATAATTTCTCATATAAAGATAAGTCCTTTGTTTTTATTTTTTTAGATTCATAGAATACATCAACTGTATCGATTTTTTTTGATAATGTTTGTTTTATACTTTTTGAATATCCATTCATCCAGTCTGTTACAAGTAATAATTTCATTTTACATCTCCAACGTTTTGAATTTCTACACTTTCTTCTTTTAAAATACTATACATATAAAATATTGAGTATATTACCAAAAATTCTTGATATGAATCTGTTCCAGGGAAAAAGAAGATAAAAATTCTATTTCCTATTACTAAACTTAATAATAGCAACCCAAAAACTTTCTTATTCTTACTTGGATTTTTCAACATTTTTTTATATAACTTGATTAAAATTAAAAAGAAAAAGAAATAATGTGGTAATGTATAAAATAATCCATTTTCTACTATTAAATTTAAATAAGCATTTTCAAAAGGAACACCATTTTTTATTGGATAATATTTAAATTCGTAATCTTTTCCTTTTAATTCTATAAATTTCAAAAATTCCTTATCTAAATTATCACTTCCTATACCAATCCATGGATTTTGAATAATCATATCAACTCCAATTTTCCAAAATCCAATTCTAGTAGAGTTTGAAGTATTTTCAATATCTACAATTGTTTTAATTCTATTTTCAAAAGATTCGTTTTTACTAACAATAAAAAGTGAAGAACCAAAAATTATAAAGAATATAATTACAATTTTTTTACTTATACCTTTTTCAATTACAAAAATATAATTTATAAGAAAAAAAGTACTTGCTAAAGTGAATGCCAGTAAACTTGACCTTGTTCCCGATAAAAGTATATTCCAAAAAATAACTATATAGATTAAAGTAATTAATATATAATTTTTATATTTTTTTAACCAAATGCTTATGATAAATGCATACATCTGAAGAAGTGCTCCCCACCTAATGGTTCCATGAAAACTTCTCATTCTTCCACCAAAATGATAGTTGTAATAATTAGTTTCGATTCCAAAAAAAGTAGGAGCAAAATATGAAATAGTTGAATTTATTAATGCTAGTCCTCCTCCTAAAATAGCACCTAAATTTATTTTTTTAAAATCTTCTGAACTTAAATTTAAAAGTAAAAATATTAAAAAATAAAACATACTCCTTTCATTCCCCAAAAAATTTCCTATTCCTTCAACTCTACCAGTTATAAAATTTGAAATTATACCTAAGAATATCGAAAAAAAATAAAGCCAAAATATTTTTTCTAAAATAATTTTTCTATACTTTACTCCTTTATAAAATGACAGTAATAACAACAACGTTGTTGTTATATTGAAAACTGCTTTACTCGTAAACACTCCAACTAATGTAATGAAAACTAGCAGTAATATACTATGTTTGATTAGCATTTTTTAATTCCCTTCTTTTTAATTTTCACGTAGAACTTTGTAAATAACTTATATAATTTGCTCTTATATATTTTTCTAAATTGATTTTTCTTCCCATCAATTAATTCTAATTCTAATTTACTATCTTTAACAAATTCCCACCATAAGTTTCTATAATAATTAAAATATGGGTTACTTACAGCTTTCACTCCTCTATTTTTCCACGGTTTTTTAGGTCCTGGAAAATGTATTACGTTAGGAGAAAAATCTATTTTAGAGTATTGGGTTAAATGTCTAACAGAAGCACATGTATTATATTTTTCATCAATTCTTTCAAAATCATAGGAATACTTTTCCAAAACAAGATTAAATAACCCCATATCTGCAAAAATAATGTTACTGTTTTTTGACGGTGATTCTCTTATAATTCTAGTATATTCTTCAACATATTTTCCCCAAAAATTTTCAACTACATATTTTTCCAAATCAATATAAACATTCCCAAAAAGTGTCGCTTTCTTTTTCCAATTTACTATATTGTAATTTGTTTTAAAAAAACTATAATCTCCTCTTACCATATCTCTTATTGTTTCATAGTTATGTTCTGTCATTGAAAAAATAGTTTCTTGAGGTTTATTTTTCTCAATATCCAAAGAACCATTAATGATAATATCATAGTCTAATTTAATTCCAAAAGAATATCCTTTTTCCCATAATATATTTGGAACTGAAAAGTTCAGGAAACACTCTTTAGGCCATACTATAGAACCATCAAATACCGTTTCATCTTTTAACTTTTCAATGTTAACATTCAATTCCGTTAACATTCTTAAATGTTTATCTTTTAGTTCTATACAACTTAAAAATAAAAATAAATCAATATCTTTTTCAAATTTTTTCAAAGAAGCAAATACAACTATTGAACTCTCTACAATATTTAAATCGCCTGCAATATAAGCTGCTATTTTCTTACTCATTTGTAACCTCTATAGATCTAGTTTTAATATCTTCTTTATTTATAAGTCTCTCAACATAAGAAGATATAAGTTCTTCTCTAACGTCAGAAATACCTATTTTTTTACCTTCTCTATCTCCAGTATCATAAACTATTTGCAATGAATTTTCAGTATTAGGAGACCATTTTTCATAATAGCTAGACTTAACATATAGCCCTATTACTGGTTTATTTAATCCACAAGCCAAATGTACTAAAGATGTATCTGATGATATTATCAAATCTGATATTTCCATCAGATACATGCTGTCTAGAATACTTTTAGAATTTTCTAAAAAATAAAAATCAACTGAATCAATTTCCCTTTTTATTAAGTTCATTCTTTCCTTCTCATTCGGTGGATACAGGCCTATTACAAAATAACCCTTCTTAATTAATATTTTGATAAGTTTAATATACTCTTTATCTTCTATATTTTTCCATCTTGTTGATGTAAATTTATTAATTGAAATTATTTTTTTTGAAGTATTCAATTTTTTTGTATATTTAATCTTCTCTTCATTATCAAGAAAAATTTTATACCTATTTTCACATTTCACATTAAAAACCTTCTCACTTATATCTATCATCATTTGACTAATATGATCTTTATCATTATCTTCTACCAATAAATTGAATATTTTAAACCTTTTAGTTGACCCTATATAATATTTACTATTTAGTTTTTTCAAAAATTTATGTTCTCTTACATCTATCTCTCCAATAAAAATTACTAGGTCATATTCATTATTTTTTAATTCTTCAACATCTTTACTTTCATAAATTTTATTTATTCTATCGTCGTATTTTATGGCCTCTTTTGAAATTCCTTCAGTTACAAAATCTATAATCATACTAGACTTATATCTTATAAAACTTTCAATTAATGGAGTATAAGCCACCAAGTTTCCAATTGCAGAGCCATTCACAATTAAAATTTTTTTTATTTTTTCCACTTTAACATCAACATTAGAATTATCTATATCAAAAAAAATATTATACAAATCTCTTTTGAAATCTTTTATACTTTTTTTTATTTTTCTATTTATTTTTCTTATTTTCATTTTATTCCTCTCTTTAGTTCTAAGGCTTTAAAATACTTACTTAAAGTATAAATTGAACTCATTAATGCTAAAAGCAAACCTTCTATTCCATCTAAAAAGCCAAGTCTAAATATGTACATCTTTAAAAAACTAAAAATTGGTTTAAAGATTATTTTCCCAATTGTTATTTTTTTATTTTTTTCAACTATGTCTTTTGCAGCATTACTTGTATAAATATTCATTTTATTTATATAATCCTCTAAATTAAAATAAGAATAATGATTAATATGATTTTTTAATTTGAAAACTTTCTCTGATGTTTCAAATTTTTCATGAACTCTATCTTCATTATATTTTCCACTTTTTTTTTGAAAAAGTCTTATACGATAACTACTACTCCATCCTCCAAATTTAATTTCTTTAGAGAATGCAACGGTTCTCATCTTTATAGCATAAACTTTATTGGTTTTTTGAACAATTATACTTTCTATCTCCTTAATCAGACTATCAGTTATTATCTCATCAGCATCTAATAATAATATCCAATCGTTACTACAATTTTCTATAACCTTATTTTTCTGTCCTCCATAACCTAACCAATCTTGCTTTATTATCTTTGATCCAAAGTTATTTGCTATTTCCAATGTTCTATCTGTACTATGACTATCAACTATAACTATCTCATCGGCAATTTTCTCTACGGCTTCTAATGTTTTTTTTATTATTTTTTCTTCATTTTTAGTTATTATTCCAACAGATAAACCCATTTTTCCTCCTAAGAGACCACTTCAAAAACTTATTCTCAATTAACTTCTCATAGTAGCTTCTTTAATCTTATTAACGACATTTTTTAATCAATATTCACTTATAACAATTATAATTCCTTCTTTTTTTCTTCCGACTACTAATTATACCAAAAATATCTATTATCTACAAATTTCTAAGAAAACTAATTCCAATCAAAAAAAGGCTAGCTTTCTAAGCCTGCTGAAAAAGTCCTATTTTAAAAATTTCAAAAATAATTTTATTAGAGTGTATCCATCTAAATTATTAAAAATTGAAATTTTTAGACTTTTTCAGTGACTTCAACTTTCTAGCCTCTTTTTAAATAATTTAATAGAACTTTATTTTTTCTATTCTTTTCCATAAAGTCCCTTTTCCCTTTGATAATACATAAGATCTCTATGAGCTCTCAACTTTTTTCTATATTCTTCTACTTTTTTAAAGTCTTCTTCTAATTCTTTTCCTCCCAAATTATACAGTTTTTCACCTGATATATTTGACTCTACATAATAATATTCTTTATCAATAAAACCATAAGCATCACCATTTGAAACAAAAGCATAATTGTAAGAATTTTCATTTAACAAATCTTGCCCCCAAGAAGCACTTTCATATTTTCCGCCTAAAAGCCCCATTACTGTTGGCAATATATCTACCTGAGAAGAAGTTTTAGAAACAATTTTCTTTTCTAACAAGCCTTCTTTTGGAGACCACAATAACATAGGAATATGAAAAAATCTCCTATCATTAGGTTCAAATTTACTTAGATTTACTCCATGATCTGCAACAAAAACAAATATAGAATTTTTAGCAAATTCTTCATTTTTAACTTTTTCTATAAACCTCTCTAAAGCATAATCAGAAAACCTATAGGCTTTATCCCTTTTATACATACCATCTTTATACTTATCTTCAAACTTAAAAAATTCGTCTACATCAAAGGGAGCATGATTACTAAGTGTAAAAAAGTTTATATAAAATGGTTCTTTCAAATTTTTCATATATTCTATTCCATAATCAAACAATTTATCATCAGGAACTCCCCATTTTATCGTCTTATCCTTATGTGTAAACTTTTCTACTCCATTTATCTCATCTATTCCATTAAACCGCAAGAAACCATCCATATTATCAAAATGAGGATCTCCACCGTAAACAAAGTGAGTACTATAACTTCTTTCTTTTAAAACATTTCCTAAAGACAAAAATGACTTTTGACTGGCTATAGTGTCTTTTGTAATAGATTCATCTAGTGGTGATGGATAACTAATGTTAACCGAAGCTATACCTCTATTTGATCTTCCCCCTTGAGAATAGAAATTATTAAATAAGATTCCTTCTTTTGCTAATTTGTCAAAATAGGGTGTTAATTCCTTTTCTCCACCAATAGATTTTATTCCATATGAAGACCATGACTCTAATAAAACCATTATAACATTTAATCTTTTTTCTTCTTTCCCTGTCTCTATTATTCTATAAAGAGGGTTATTACTTTCATTATTATTTATATATAAATTTTCTTTTACAATCATACTAGCTTCTTCAAAGGTAAAATCTTTTTTTACTTCTCCTATTTTATCTTTTTTTCTCTTATAATAATATGATTTACCTAAACTAAAAGTACCATTAAGTGTCATTTGATTTACTATGTTATATTTGGAAAAATACGCCCTTCCCCAATTAAGCGTTGAAGATCCAAATCCTCCCCTAGTACCAAAAACGAAAAGTGTAATAAAAATTAAACTTGTTAAAAATTCTATTATTCCTTTTACTACTTTCTCTTTTATTTTTTCATTTTTTTTAGATTTTTCTTCATATTTTTCTATTGTTTTTTTAAAAAATATAGTGTATACACCTATCATTAGTAATATCAAAATTATATTTAAAATTGGACTATATTCCTTAGAAAAAAAACTTCCCAAAATCTCTATAGAATAAAAACTATAATCAAATACTGAACTATTCATATGAAATCCAAATTCTTTAAAATATTCCACATCAAGTATATTAACAAAAGATACTATTACAAATAATGGTAACGTTTCCAAAATCCAAATATATTTTGCTTTTTTTCCTACTTTAAATAAAGATATAACCTTATACAATGGATAAGCTAGTATAATCAATATTAAAATATAGGATGCAACAGCATTATCATATATCCAGCCAATATAAAACCCATGTAAATAAGTTCCAAGTTCTATACTTTCTTTTATATACCCCTTATTTTTAATTAAAAAGTATAACCTATTTGAAAACAACAATAAAATCACACACAAATACATTTTAACAATTACTTCTCCCCACAAAAACTTTTCCCTTATTTTATTCATCATTCCTCCAATTCACACACAAAATAATAATATAAAAAAATTTATTACACATAAGATTTAATAAAAAACCGAGCATTACTACTCGGTTAAAAAAATTATCACATAGTCTTAAAGGGGGATAAGATCTATATGGATGTTAGTAAAATGGTGCCTAGGAGAGGAGTCGAACCTCCGACCGCACGGGTATGAACCGTGTGCTCTAGCCAACTGAGCTACCTAGGCAAAAGTGGTGCCTGGGGCGGGAATCGAACCCGCACGTCCAAGGTGGACACAGGATTTTAAGTCCTGTGCGTCTACCAGTTCCGCCACCCAGGCATACTATTTTCAGCACGAATGTAATTATACTATATTTTATAGAATAAGTCAATAGTTAACTATAATTTTTTTCAAGATATTCATATCTACGTAGTACTTTCTCAAGATAATCTGTACTTATCTCTCCCCCTTTTCTTTCTTTTGCTATTCTAGATGTTTTAGTAGGACCTAAATTATATGCAACTATAGCTTTTTTTACATCTTTAAATCTAAGTATTTGCTCCCAAAGATAAAACCCGCCAATTTTTACATTAGTGCTTATGTCAAATAAGTCTTCCTCATTTTTTAGTGCTATTCCAACTTTACCTCCTGCACTTTTAGCTGTTTCAAACTTAATCTGCATTAAGCCATAGGAAGGATCGGTAGAAGTTATATCTGGTCTAAAACTACTTTCGGTCATAATAACTGCTACTATCATCCTCCAATTATATTTATACTTTTTACTTTTATCCCAAATAACTGCCACTAATTCTTTCTGTTCATCTTCATCTAATATATTTATACTGAGATCTCTCACTGCTTCAATAAGATTTTTGTATTCTTCTAACTCTTCAATTTCTTCATCTTTTTCTAATATTTCTCTCTCTAGTTTTTCAATTCTTTTAGTCAATTCTTCATTAGATTTTCTATGTTTTTCAATTTCTATATTTCTTTGAGAAATTTCTAAATTAACAAGTTTATACGCTGAGTAACCAGTTGATAAAAGAACAAAAAATAAAAGTATCAAACCAAACTTACTAAAACTAAGTTTCATTCCCTCTTGGCCAATTTCCAAATTCATAAAACCTTTCAAATATTCTTTCACCTAATTCATCCCCTTATCAAAATATTTTCAAGCAAAACATTTGAACAAAGAAAATAACCCAACAGCTTCTAGCTATCGGGCTTCTCTATTATACTCTCTCAAATTGGTCCTTCCCAACTGCACATAATGGACATACCCAATCTTCAGGAATATCTTCAAATGAAGTTCCTGGAGCAATTCCTGAGTCTGGATCTCCTACTTCTGGATCATATACATACCCGCATACTACACATACCCATTTTTCCATATCTTTTCCTCCTATTTTCTTTCTTTCCCTTACATTTGAGGGGTTTCTAAATTGATATTCGAAGCTCTTTGAGCCATTTCCTTATCTAGCATAAATACTCCAGGACCTTTTCCTTCTATCATTTTTAATTGATTTAGAATTTTAAGTACACTTGCTTCTTCTTCTACTTGCTCACTTATAAACCATTGCAACATGTTTATCGTCGCATAATCTCTTTCTTCATGTGCTACATACAAAAGCTCATTTATACTTTTAGTAATATAACACTCATGCTCATAAGTTTTCTCAAAGACTTCTATTATATCTTTCCATTCAGTTTTAGCTCCTTGAATAGTTTTTAATTCTACTCTACCACCAACACTTAAGATATAATTAAAGATTCTCATTGCATGTGATTGTTCCTCTTGATATTGTACATTCATAAAATGTGCAAAACCTGGCAAATCAGCACTGTCAAAGTAAGCCGACATTGCCAAATACAAATATGCTGAATAAAACTCCCTATTTAGCTGTTCATTTAGTGCAGCTTCCACCTTTTTGTTTAACATTTTATCCCTCCTATAGATGACATGTCTACTAAGAGATTACTTTGTTCCTTTCCATAAACCATGAAGGTTGCAGTACTCTCTTGCAAATACTTCATCAGATTTTTCCACTTTAAAGTTTGCTTCAGGTGCATCTCCTGGATTTAAGTACTTTCTATATACTCTATCTCCAACAGTTAATTCGATAAACTGTATCCAGTGCTCTTCTGTCATTGGATGTGCTGTGGTTTCTCCTACTTTTACCAAATATCCCTCAGCTGTTTCTTCAATGAATGGTACATGCTTCTCTGTAGATGAGTCAGCTGTTTTTTCTTCTAAAACTTCATACCCTTCAACTGGATTATTTCCTGCTACTACTTCTAATAAAGTATCATCTTTTTTAAGGATAACTCTTTTTTCCATTAAATTCAACCCCTTTTCTTTAAATAAGTTATTCACCATATTATACTTTGAACCTCTTATTCTTCCTTTATTGATTTTGATTTTTTAAGCAGTCCTCACAGATTCCTTTAAAATAAAGGTGATGCTCATTAATTTGAACATTAGATAAATCTTCAAACTTTAGATTTTCAGGCTCTATATCAACATCATAAAGTTTACCACACTTAGTACACTTAAAATGTCCATGTAATCCCATTGCTGCATCATACCTTGTTTCATTCTCTTCTATGACGATTACAACTGCAATTTGCTTTTCAATAAATAGATTTAATGTATTATATACTGTAGTCTTAGATAGAGTAGGTATCTCATCTACTAATGCTTTATAAATCATATCAACAGTAGGGTGATTTTTATGCTCTATCAAATATTTAAATATTTTTATTCTTTGATAAGAAGGTCTAATCCCATTGCTTTTTAAATATTCCCCGACATTTTCAATTTTAATCATCTTAAATACACCTCCTTTTAACACTCCCTATAATTTTGTAACCATTTCAATTTTGATTGTACTACTTTGGTATAGTTTTGTCAACCACTAATAGGTATTTTTATAAAAAATATTGTTCCTTCACCTTGGATGCTTTCAAAATCAATAGTTCCATCATGTGCTTCAATTATTCTTTTTGCACTTGCAAGTCCAAATCCAGTTCCATTATGCTTATCAAAAGTTTTTCCTGCTTTAAATATATCTTTTTTATGCTTTTCTTTTATACCTTTTCCATTATCTCTTACTTCTACCTTTAACATTTTTCCACTTTTATATATTTTTATATCTATTTCTCCCTCTTCCTTGTCAATGGCTTCCGATGCATTTTTAAGTAGATTCCATATGACATTATGAATTTTTACCTTATCTATATAAACTAAAGTCTTACCTCTTATATCTATGTGTGTTTCTTCTTCAAGATCTAATAAACGTACTATTTCAAATACTATTTCTCTAATATCTTCCCATGATTTCTCCAAAAATATCTCATCTTCTCCACGAGTAAGGCCTAAAATATCCTCAAGCATAGTTCTTATACGTTCTATAGCTCCTTCCATTTTGTTTGTTATTTCATCCTGACCCTTCTTAAGCTTTAGCAATTCAACATAACCCATTAGACCTGTAAGAGGATTTTTAAGGTCATGTACTATAGTTGAAACTGATTGACCAATAAGAGATAGTTTCTTCAAATCTCTAATACGTTTTCTCTCATATTTTCTAATATTTTCAATATCTCTAAAACTAAATATTATATATTTCTCCCCCTCATATTCAAAGGGGTATATATTTTGTATTATACTAATTTTTTTATTTAATCCCTCAATATTTATGTGTAAATACCCTTCTTTGTTATAAATAGGTACCTTTTTTTCCTTAACTTCTCCTATTATATTTTGAAGAAAACAGTGACTACAAATATTTGCTAATCTACACTTTTCTTGCATTAATGTAACGTCACATACACGCCCACTACCTTTTAATGTAGAAAAACTAATATTAGGATTTTGTTCTAAAAACTTTCTCATTCTATTATTAAGAGCTTTTAACTTTCCTTGTTCATTAAAGATAAATATCATTTCTGGCATAGATTCTATAAGAGCTTTTAACAATGGACTCCTTTCCATTTCTTCATCTATAAGTTTCTCTAGTTTCATTTTCACCTCCAAAAAAAGAAGCCTCAAAAAGGCTTCTAGATTAGTTTTTTGATTTAAAATTATTTATAAGAAGCATTATATCATCTATTAATTCATCTGGATAACCAAATCCAAATTTCTTCTTAGCATTTCCTACCATTTCATATATAGACTTTTTAACTTCTGCACTTATTTCATCGTAGTTTTTAAGTTTTTCATTTGCTTCACTATGATTTTTTTCTACATTTTTAAGTCTAATCTCTTTATCACTTAGATTCTTGCTTAATTCCTTTATTCTACTCTCTAAATTACCAATACTTTCACTTTTTTCCTTTAAAATAACATTTAATTTTTGATTTTGTTTCAAAGTTTTCTCATTTTCATTTATTGCATCTTCCATCTTTTTAGATAAAAGTTCTTTTTCTTCTTCTAGCTCAGCTCTTCTACCATTGATACTATCCATCCTAGTTTCAAGTAGATTATGCTTATCATTAAGCTCAACAAATCTTCTTCTAAGCTCTGTTGCTGGAATATGCTGTGGATTATTTCTTTCCCTTTCAGCTTCGCCAAGTTTAAAGGTTTTAAACTTTTTACTATTCAGAATTTTTACAAATGTTTCTAAATAAGTTCCTGCTTTACTTACTGCATCATTTTTATCTATTCTGTTGTTTACTCTACTTTTACAGAATGGATATACTATATTTTTTCTATTTTTTACCATAGTTTCTTCTGTCATAATTTCATTATTATCATCATCATTAAATAAAGAAACTCTTCTGTGAATTGAGCATAATCCAAAATGCATCGCATAAATGAAATAAATATAATTATAATCTAACAATTTAAGGATTTTTCTTGTTCCTTTTACCGAATATGTCAATAAGAATGTAATATATTTAGCATACTCTAAAAAACTCTTCTTCTGTATATCTTCCTTTCTTACTTCTTTTGACAAAGCAAGATAATCTTCAGGATTAAATACAAAACTATCTATTTCTTTTTTATCTATATCTTTTTCATAAAACTCTTCTATCTGAGCACAAAGTGGTGCTAAATCTACCCACATATTCTTGAAGAATGGTACACTATCTAGTTCACTCAGCATTTCAGCAAATTCAATTTCAGCAAGCTTCTGATCTGCTTCATCTGTTCCACCCCAAAATAATAGATAAAAGAATATTGCTCCTATTCCATATATATCTGTAGCAAATGACCATTGTCTAAGTTCTTTTGTTCTTGGTATAGACATCCAAGTTCCACTTTCTATCTCTTCCTTTGCAGAAGTTATTATTTTTCCATGGAATATCTTCCAATATTCCCTACTACACAATAACACTCTATTTCCGTGGTTATCTATAGATACATCTTCAATTTGGAATATATATTCTCTTACTTGTATCTTATCTCCAGGTATTAGCAAAGCTGGATCATATGTTGGTTTCCCTTCTTTTATCGATGGAAAATCAAAAGTTCTTAATCCTTCAATTATTTCTTCCTTTATATGTTCCCCATCTAAAAGGTCTGATCTCCACCCCAATAAGATTCTTATATTATCCTTTTCTTCACTTAAAAACACTGCTGTATCGGCATTTTCTTTTTCTATATCTGCCCTTCTCTCAGGAGCATAAAAAGGACTCATACGCTCTTTACTAAGAGTTGGACCTAATATTCTATCGTGATTTCCTTTATCTACTTTATGATCTTTATCTATTCCAAAATCATGTCTATTAAAACTACCATAATCTATAAGTTTGTAATTTAACGGATTTACTGAACTACCAATATGCATAATATTTGCAGGTCTAATATCCGAATGGATTACATTTCTATGATGTAATGAGTTAAGTCCACTTAATAATGTTTTTGTAACTTGAAGATATTCTAACAAATTCCAATCTTTATTTTTTCTATTAATTATAACTTCACTGAGAGTACTATTTCCCCATTCATAAACAATAGAAGGAAGACCTACATACCATAATTTTTCAACTGGACCTTGCTCCTTTAAAAAATCTATAATATCTATATATGCAACTTTTTTCCTATTATCTCTTGGTTCATATAGTACTATAGTTTTTTTCCAAGGAGATCCTTTTTCTATGGCATTCTCACTTAATTTATTAAAATCTTCAGTATTTTTTATTGGTAATTCAACTCTTTCAATACCTTCAGGATAAACACTTATTTCACCATTATCTTCTGTTTTTAATCCAACAAATCTTGGCATCTTCCCCTTATTATACTGAACAGCTATAATTTGACCATTTTGTTTTCTTGCTTCTTCATAAATAGAATTACTACTTTGAATTGGAGCTTGAATAATCTTATCCTTTAATAAAGCCCCACGTAATAGTCCATCTCTACCTATTTCATCTTGAGTAGTAAAGATTTCGTTAACATTTCTCTCTTCTTCATTTAATAGTTCACAAATATAAGAATTTTCTTTTAATGTATCAGCCAATAATCTAGGTATTTTTAAGGCATATACTCCGCCTTTATCATTTCTTAATTGAACTACAACACCAAGTGCACCTTCATAACACAATCCAGCACAATATCCTTGATTATCTACAGGAATATACCATTTTTCATCGATATAGATTTTGTAGATTGGTTGTTCACCAATTTGATTCATATTTTTTTTCCTCCAAATCTTATCACCTCTTGTAATTTTTCAAAA
>CAZFBB010000010.1:0-31408 GCA_964517235.1 uncultured Fusobacteriaceae bacterium | reverse complement strand
TACCACCACCACCAGCAGTAGCTTTTATCATTACAGGATAAGTAATTACTTCTTTAGCTAATTTTTTAGCTTCTTCTATATCTGAGATAATTCCATCTGAACCTCTTGTAATAGGTACATTATTAGCTATAGCAGTTTCTCTTGCAGTAGCTTTGTCTCCCATATTTACGATAGATTCTGGTGCTGGACCAATGAATACTATGTTGTGATCTGCACAGATTCTAGCAAATTCAGCATTTTCAGCTAAGAATCCATATCCTGGGTGAATAGCATCTGCCCCAGTACTCTCTGCAGCAGCAATTATGTTAGGTATTTTTAAGTAAGAATCTGTTGAAAGAGCAGGACCTATACATACAGCTTCATCAGCTAATTTTACATGTAAACTATCTCTATCTGCTTCAGAATAAATAGCTACACTTTTGATACCAAGTTCTTTGGCACTTCTAATGATTCTAACAGCTATCTCTCCTCTATTAGCGATTAATATCTTTTTAAACATCGTTCCTCCCAATAATTACTAGTTTTTCTCTACTTTAACAAGTATTCTTCCATAATCAGCAAGTTGACCATTTTCAACTAATATTTCACAAATTGTTCCATTAACATCTGAAACAACTTCTGTTTTTATTCCCACAGATTCGATATGTCCTAATTTATCCCCACTTTTTACTTTTTTACCAACAGAAATCATAGGACTTCCATCTTTTGCTACATAGAAGAATTTACCAACATTGAAAGATTTAATTTCAACTACTTCTTTTGAAGGAGCTTCAACAACTTTTTCTACAATTACTTCTTTTGGAGCAACATATCCTTTTTTCATATATAACTTAATCTCGTCTTTTTCATATTCAAGTTCTTTAAGATCCGTATCTTTTAGAACCTTCATAACTTCTTGTAAATCTTTTAATTCCACAAAAAACCTCCTGATTCTAACTAATTAATAGTTAGTTAAAGATATAATTTAAATAATCTCAAACTTACACAGCTATCATTATAACATATGTTATTTTATTTTTCTATCACTTTCTTGGAATGTTAGTTTAATTCTTTGACAATATATTATACCCTAATTATGATAAAAACTAAAGAAAATTAAAGGTTTATTGACTTAAATTCTTAATTAATATTATACAATATTTGAAGATTTCCTCTATATAGTTTGGGAATGATAATCAAAGGTTGATAAAATCAGCTCTTTAAATTTTCTTATGATAAACTTATTATTTCTTTAAATTGTTTTGAATAGTTTCTGCTTACAGTTACCTTATTTTCAATCCCTCCAAATTTTAATAAAAAAGTACTATTAAACCAAGGGATTATCTCTTCTACTTTATCTATCTGAACAATAAATGATTTGTGACATTTGAAAAACTTATTATTTTCAATTAGTTCATTAACTTTTCCAAGAGATTTCTTTAGATAATATTCATCATCTTTAGTATAACAGATAGTTTGTTTACCATTTGCTTCAAAATAAAGAATCTCTTCTAAATAAACTCTAAATACTTTATCATCTTTGAAAACGGTTATTTTATCACTTTCATATTGTGGATTAGTTGAATAAATATTCTCTTTTATACATTCTAATTCCTTTTCTATTTTTTTTAGTAGGTTAATTACTTTTTCATCTGGATATGGCTTAAGTAAAAAACTAAATACTTCAAGTTCAATAGCATCTAAAGCATAACTTTTATCTGCTGTTACAAAGACTATTAAAGGTGGAGTAAGGAATTTTTTAATAATTTTACTAAACTCTAAACCATTAATTACAGGCATATTAATATCTACAAAAATAACATCAACGGTATTTTCATTTAGATAAAGTAAAGCTTCTGCTCCCGATGTAAATTTTCCACTTATCTTTATTTTGCTATGTTTATTAATAAAATATTCTAATTCTTCAATTGCTGGGACTTCATCATCAATAATCAAACAATTCATTTAATTCTCCTCAATATAAAATATTATTTTTGTACCACTTTCATTACTGTCTACAGTAGGAGCTTTATCATATAAAAGTAGAAGTCTGTTATAGACATTAAAAAGACCTATACTTCCTTCTTCTACCTCTTTATTTTTCAATTTCTTCATGATTTCATGTGGTATGCCTATACCGTTATCTTCTACTTTTATTCGGATTTGATTTTTATATTCTTTTACATGTAGAACTTTTCTAATATCTATTTTTACAAAACCACCATCTTTTTTTGGTAAAATTCCATGATTAATACTGTTTTCTACTAATGGTTGTAAAACTAAAGATGGAATTAAAAAATCATCTAAACCTTCATCAACATTAATGTCAATTTTTATTCTATCTCTAAACCTTGCTTTTTCAATTTTTAGATAGTTTCTAAGGTGTTCTAATTCATCTTTTAATTTACTTTCTAAAAAATAATTTTCCATATTGTATGAAAGATAATCAGATAAACTAACTATAGTTTCCCTAGCAAGTTGTGGGTTAGTCCTGATAAAAGATTTTGCTGTATTAAGAGTATTTCTCAAAAAGTGAGGATTTATTTGAGATTGTAAAGCTCTTATTTCAGATTCTATAGCCATTTTTTCTAATTCTTGAGTTCTCCTTAGTTCAAATTGTGTAGCAATTAATTTTGATAAACCCAAAGCCAAATTTAAATTTCTTTGACTTATATATGAAGGGTCGAAATAATAAATTTTTAGCAAACCAATTACAGTGTACTTATTTTTTAGTGGAGCAATAATATGTGAATAACAATTTTTTGATTCATTTTTTTTCACATTGTATTTTATTAATGTTTTTCCACTTTTTAATACTTCTTTTGCACTTGTACTTTTAATATAACCCTTTCCATAATTAACTAAACCCTTATCTTCAGTATAGGAACCAATAATTTTTTCTCTATCTGTAATAGACACATAAGCTGCATTTATACCATTAAATATTATTTTACAAGCTTCGTTAAGGGATTTTTCCTCCATAGATTGAAAGTAGGGAAGAGTTTTATTAGCAATATTTAAAACAAGTTTTGCTTGTTTCCCTTCTAAATGATCTGTTTCAGAAGTTAGACTATATACAAAACTTAATAGAGAAACTATTCCTATACTGTGAATAATACTCATGGCCATATAAACATCACGAAGGGGATCCATATGTTCATGAAATTGAGGAGTAAAAATTAAAGTAAAAAACACAGTTAGACTATGCATAGCAATACCAACAACAACACCATTAATCATCTTTTTACTATTATCTCTTTTAGAGTAAGTTCCTGCTAATAAACCACTTATTATTGTGATAATTGATGTTGTTATTATTGGTATAGTTATTGGATAGAAAACTAATCTAGCAGTAGAAGCGATAATTCCAGCGAGGGTTCCTACAAAGGAACCAGTTAATATCCCGCTGGCAATTATAGCAACATTAGTAACATCTGCTATGGCACCGTCAATCTTATATCCTGTAAATAATCCAATTATTCCCAAAAATCCAAAAAAAACAGATAAAACTATTTTGTCATTGTAATAAAGAATTTCTTTTGACATCATTTTTTTAAATAGTTTCAGTCTTGTTATAAAAATAAGGGCAATTAATAGATAACCTAAGTCACTAAAGGTATATAAAATAATATTTTTAAAATCAGTTGTCATATTAACTCCATTCACTTGTAAATATTATATATATATTATAACAATAATGTAATTTTTTGGATAGTCAAAGTTTTTTATTCAATTTCAAATTTTGAAACTGCATTGGATAACTTTTCAATACTTTCATTTATATTATTACTTGTACTAAGTATGTTCCTACTATTTTGTAAAGAATCAGATAGATTATCATTAATTTCAACTGTTGTAACTGTAGATTGATTATTAGCTACACTAAGTTCATTAATAGAAAAAACAATGTTTTTCAAAGCTTCTAGTAAGTCATTAATCGATTCCGATAAAGATACTGTTATATCCTTTATTAATTTAGAATCATTACTATAAGAATCTCCTACTTTTACTAATTTTTCATAATCCAAAATAACAATTTGCTCTATAAAATTGAGGATATTTTTTGATTGTGTACTTAGGGCTTCTACAGTATTGATAGTAGTATCAGCAATTTCTTGAATCTTATTTGCAGCTACTCTAGAGTCTTCTGAAAGTTTCCTAATTTCTTCTGCAACTACAGAAAAACCCTTTCCAGCTTCTCCAGCTCTTGCAGCTTCTATAGCTGCATTAAGAGACAAAAGGTTAGTTTGTCCAGAAATATTTAATATACTTTGAGATAATGCTTTTATTTCATCAGCTTTTTTAGCTTTTTCAATAGCTTCTACCAACTTTTCACTACTAGACTTATATAGTGAAGATGCTTTTGATTTTGATTCTATAGCTTTTGATTTTAAAATATTTGCCCTTTTTTCAATATCTTTAACAAAAACTAAACTATCATCGGTTTTTTTATTAAGGTTTTCAATAGCTTCTTCTATATTATTACTTGAGTTTTTAATTTCGTCAATTGAACTACTACTTTCCTCCATATTACACGATAATTCCTCTGTTGCAGAGGAAATTTGTTCAATATGCTCACTTAAAAGTTTTATATCATTATCAGCTTCTACACCATTACTTTTTACTTTATCTACTTCTTCTACTATGTTTTTTATAAGGTTACTCAAATCACTAGTCATAGTAGAAACAGAGGAATAAAGAGTAAAAATTTCATCTTTGCTTTTATTTTGATAATCAATTTTTTTAAGTTTACCAGTAGCTAATGTCTCCATATGATTAGTTAAACCTATTATTGGTTCAGATATTTTTCTACTTAAATAGATACCAATAGGTATTGCTACTAACAAAATAATTATAGATATAGATACAAAAACTTTTTCAAGATTAATTATACTTGAAAAAACTTCTTTTTTAGAAATATTTAAACCTAGATAGATGGGATTAACAGCATCTGAATCTAATTTAACTATTTTAGTGTAATACTTGTTGTTAAGTCCAGAGTAGCTTAATACCTTTAAAGTATTATTTCTATTATCCCAATAAAATTTCATTTCTTCATCTAATAATAATGTTAATTCATTATTCTTTTTTGCTTCATTTTCTAAGATTACTTTGCCATTTAATTCATGTTTTTTATTATGTCCAATAACTATACCTAGTTCGGTAAATAGATAAGCATAACTATCTTGCCCATGGGAGATCTGATTAACTACCTCCAATACTCTATCTAAAGGAAGAGTTGCATATGCTAGACCGATAGCTTTATTTTGGTCTAAAATAGGACTAGCAACAACTACAGCCGTATGACCTGAATCAGCAACGATAGCATCTGAAATATAAGGTTTTTTATTTTTAATAGCTTCTTGAAAATAATTTCTATGTCCTATATATCCCTTTTCCCCTTTATAATTCCAACGATTTCCCTCTAAATCTGCAAAGGAAATATTAGAAAAATATTTTGAATAATAGGGAAATACTTTATTAAGACTTTCAATTTGAGTATCTAAATTATTACTTTTTAAACCTTCTAAATTTGCTATTCCTTCAACTAATTTGGTATTTTGATATAAATAAGAACTGAGTTTTTCACTGTGTAATAATAAAATGTTATTAGTTGAATTATCTGTAGCTTTCAAAAGGTTATCCTTTGATAGTTTATAAGTAGTAATCCCTAAAAAAGTTAGTGATATAGATAAAATAGCTATGATAGTAAGGGAAATTTTACTTTTGATACTTTTATTCATTTTGACTCCTTTCGTATAAAAAAACTGACTTGTAAAGTCAGTTGAATTTTCTTATTATTTTTAGAATTAACATATCATCTTCTACTTTAACTTGAAAATCATCTATCATCATTCCTATTAGATGTAGTTCACCCAAGTTTTCATTTGTTCCATTAAGTTGCCAATAATATTCTTCTGCATTATCTTCTCTTTTTTTGTCAAGCTCTTCAATAAAGTCATCTAAAAAAAATAGTTGATAATCTAATCCTTTTACTGAAAATTTTAATAAATATTCATTAGTGTTTTTTCTTAATTTAATATCTATCTTACTAGCTTTGTTCCTTAAAAATACTGTAGTTAATTCATCTATAATTTTTGTGAGTTTTTTAATAGATTCGTTCATTAAACTTCTCTCCTAAATCAAATTTATGTATTATAGGAACTAATATTCCAGCAACTAAACCACCAGAAAACCCATTGTTATACAAGTTCATTCCACCATGAACTATGCCTACATTTGATACTACAAAAAAGTGTAGTGCTCCAGCGATAATTCCAAGAAATGGACCATGAACACCTGATATAGGAGCAAGTGTTGTTCCAAATAAACCTGTTAGTGCCACACTAAAAGCATTGTAATTACCTAATTTAGTCATACTAGCCAAAAGGATACCTAAAACAATTGGAATAGTATTAACTGGGTGTTTTCCAAAAGCTCCAAAACCAAAAACAGTAAAGATACCGGCAACTAAAGGTCCATTAAGAGGTGTTCCTAATATATTTACAAAAGAAACAGATAATAAACCAAGTACACCAGCGTTGATTAAAGCTAATCCATACCCCTCTGTAAGGATATAGTCTGAAATAACCCTTCCACTACTCGCCATTAATTGATCATAACCACTAAATGAATAGTTATTAATAACATATCCAATAAGTATGAAAATTGTAAATGTAATAGATAATAAAACCTTTAAACTAAAGTCATATTCATAACTAAGTAGGTAAAACTTTTCTATAGTTAAACCAAAAGATTTGAGTATAGAAGCGAGAATAGTTCCCAATACTCCTATAGTAAATCCAATATTATAAAGGTTATACCCATCATGAAACTTTAGCATATGAGATGATAAAGGTGTAATGATAAATCCTATAATCATTCCCATACTAATTCCAAAAGGTAATGAGTAAGATAGAGTTAAATTTTTATTAAATAGTAAAAAACTAACAACAGGAGCTAAACCAGTAGCAAACATCATAATGGCAAAAATGCTTCTAAATTTAACCTTTTCATGTCTTGAATAAAGAAACCCTCCCAAATATATAGGTAAAATATTAATGATACTTTTACCAAAAAAGGAAAATCCTAGTGCTACAAAATATCCTGCAAAAATAAGACCATTTATAGGTATCTTTAAAAAATATATAATTAATAAGTTAAAGATAGCTACGAAAAAAACATTTAGAAGACTTTGATAGTAGCCTCCCACTGCTATATAGTCTGTTACAAGTATTCCGGGGTGGGTTAATATTCCTATAAAACCTTCACCTAAAGCATTTCTTCCCCAAAACAAAAGAGTAAAAAAAAGAAGAAGAGGGAAGATTGCTAAAATTAATACTTTTTCCTTGTATGAAATTTTTTTCTCTACTTTTAATCTCTTCATCTTTCACCTCTTAATCTCTCAAAAATTTATTTATTTTTTTTTCAAGAGTATTTACTTTTAATTCAATAGAACTTAATATCCAAAATTGAAAATGAATTATTTTTTGTTGGTCATGTATCATCCAAATGATTTTTATAGTTGCAAATAACAATAGTATGTGCAAACTAAAATCTTTAGGAATTTGGTTAAATATAAATGCTAGTATAAATATTAGAAGTATAGTGAGTAGAAGGATCTGATTCACTATCTTTTGGTATTTAGACCCTTTTCTACTTCCAATTTGACCAACTAACTTTCTGATTCTCTCTTTTTCTTGTTTATATTCATCTAATTGTTGTTTTAATTCTTCAAAATTTTCAGTGTTCATATTAACCTCCTATGAAGTTAAAAAACATTTAATAATACTCCAGCAGCTACTGCAGAACCAATTACTCCAGCAACATTTGGTCCCATAGCGTGCATTAATAGGAAGTTTTGAGGATTTTCCTCTTGTCCTACTTTTTGTACAACTCTAGCAGCCATAGGAACAGCACTTACTCCAGCAGCACCTATCATTGGATTTATTTTACCCTTTGATAACTTGCACATAATTTTTCCGAACAAAACTCCGCTAGCAGTACCTATAGCAAAAGCAGCTAAACCTAAACCAGTAATTTTTAGTGTTTGGGCATTTAAGAAAGCTTCTGCACTGGCAGTACCTCCAACAGTTAAACCAAGAACTATAGTTACCACGTACATAAGAGAGTTTGTTGCAGCATCAACTAATTTTGGAACAACACCTGATTCTTTTATCAAATTACCAAACATTAACATACCAACTAATGGTGCAGCTGATGGTAAAAGTAAAACAACAGCAATAGTAACTATAATAGGGAAAGCTATTTTTTCGTTTTTACTTACAAATCTAGCTTGCTCCATCTTGATTTCTCTCTCTTCCTTAGTAGTAAGAGCTTTTATTATTGGCGGTTGGATTACAGGTACTAAAGCCATATATGAATATGCAGCTAGGGCAATAGGACCTAATAAATGATCAGCCAATTGTGAAGTTAAATATATAGCTGTTGGGCCATCAGCACCCCCAATTATTCCTATAGAAGCAGCTTCTGGTCCTAAGAACCCTAATGCTATTGCTCCTAAGAAAGCAAAGAATATACCAAATTGTGCAGCAGCACCTAATAGTATACTTTTTGGGTTGGAAATAAGTGGTCCAAAGTCGGTACTTGCTCCAACACATAAAAATATTAGCGGTGGATATATTCCAAGTTTTGTACCTTGGTATAAATAATAAAATAGACCTGATTTGTTCTCAACATCCATAAGCCCTCCACCAGGAAGGTTTACTAATAACATTCCAAAAGCAATAGGGATTAATAAATATGGTTCATATCCCTTTTTAATTGCTAGATACAGGAAAAAACATGAGATTAATAACATAATTACTGTTTTTACAGTTAATAAATTAAATCCTGTACTAGCTAAAAATTCTAATATGATTTCTGACATCTTTATCCTCCTATGCTATTGATACTATTGTATCTCCAAGATTTACTTGTGCCCCTTTTGTAACTTGAACTGAAGTTACCTTTCCAGAATTAGGAGCTAAGATTTCTGTTTCCATTTTCATTGCTTCAAGTATAGCAACTATTTGACCCTTTTCAACTGTATCTCCATCTGATACTTTTACGTCAACTATTGTACCTGGCATAGGAGCAACTATATCTTCTCCTTGACCATTTCCACTAGGAGCTTTAGATACAACTTCTTTTGGAGTAGAAGATTCAATTGTTCCCTCAACGCTACTTACTTCTTGTAACTCTACTTCAAAGGCTTTTCCATTAACTTTAATTTTATATACTTTTTTCATTATTTCACTCCTTAAACTCTCGTTATTCTAGTTATTTTATAATTTTTATCTGTATTTTCTCCATTGGCTTCTATTGTAGCTACTAAAGAAGCAACTAACATTTCCTCTTCCTTTTCCACTTGAGACCAATTTGGAGTATCTTTCATTATTTTTTCTTGAGGTTTAGTACTTTTTCTAGGTGCTTTTGTATCTACTTTTTTATTACTATCATCAGGAATATGTTTTAATAAAGTTAATAATCCAGATATAGCAATTAATAATGAAAATACAATTAGCATAGCTATTGCAGTAAGTTGTAAACCTTCTAATAGTGTCATCTCTGGTTGAAACATATTTACCACCTTATATACTTAGATTTATATTGTATTCTTGAATTTTTGGTTTATCTTTATTTTCTAAAAAAGTTCTAGCATTTTCAGGGAATAAAGCATACATTAAAATATCTTCTTCACTTTTTGCTAGAGAACCTATCTCTGCTTTTAATCTATCTAACTCAGGATTTATATCATCTGCAGGTCTATAATTAATAGGTTCTTTATTGTCTATAATTTTTATTTGTATATCATTTTTTATTGGAGCAGGAGACTGTCCATATAATCCCAAAACATAATCTCTAATCTCTTTAGGGATAACTTTGTATCTTTCTCCTGTTAAAATATTAAATACAGCTTGAGTTCCTACCATTTGCGATAAAGGTGTAACAAGTGGAGGAAAACCTAAATCTTCTCTAACTCTTGGAATTTCATTTAATACTTCTTCGTATTTATCAGCAGCTCCTTGAGCTTGTAGTTGCGAAAGAAGATTTGACAACATTCCACCTGGAACTTGATATTTTAAAGTTTTAGGCTCAACATCCATAACTTTAGGATTAAGGATACCTTCTGTTCTATACTTTTCTTTTATTGGTTTAAAATAATCAGCAATTTCTCCTAATAAATTTAAATCAAGAGCTGAATCCCTTTCATGTCCCCTTAAAACTTCCACCATAACTTCTGTTGCTGGTTGTGCAGTACCACCAGAAAATGGAGAGATACCAGTATCAATTACGTCGATACCTGCCTCTATTGCTTTTTGATATAACATAGTTGCAATACCAGAAGTACAATGGGTATGAAGCTGTATAGGTAATTTTGTAACTTCTTTCATTCTTCTGATAAGTTCAAATGCTACATTTGGTAATAAAATACCTGCCATATCTTTAATACAAACTGAATCTGCATTCATATTTTCGATTTCTTTTACTTTTTCTATATAATAGTCTATAGTATGGATTTTACTAGTTGTATATGCTATACAAACTTGTGCATGTCCACCATATTTTTTAATAGAATCCACAGATGTTTTAATATTTCTATAATCATTTAAAGCATCAAAAACTCTAATGATATCAATACCATTTTCTATAGATTTTTCTATAAATTTTTCAACAACATCATCTGCATAATGTCTATAACCGAGTAAATTCTGTCCTCTTAATAACATTTGTAGTTTTGTCTTTTTAACTCTTTTTTTAATTTCCCTAAGTCTTTCCCATGGGTCTTCATTTAAAAATCTTATACAAGCATCAAATGTTGCACCACCCCATACTTCAAGTGAGTTATATCCTATTTGATCCATCTTTTCTAAGATAGGTAGGATTTCTTCTGTTTTTAATCTTGTAGCTATTAAAGATTGGTGACCATCTCTAAGAGCTGTTTCAGTTATCTTAACTTTATTCAAGTTTATAACCTCCTTATATTTTAGTAGTGGGGTAACCCCTAATCTCTTTTAAAAAAAGGACTTTGTTAATTAACAAAGTCCCTAAGCATTACTTTATTTATTAAGCAAATATTCCAAAGATTATAGAACCAAGAATTAGCATCATTGCTCCACCAATTCTTGAAGAAATTTGACCAAATGAAATTAAATCCATTCTATCAGCAGCTCCTAAAACTGCGATATCTCCAGATCCACCTCTATTAGCCATACAAAGTCCAGCTGTAATAGCAGCTTCTATTGCGTAGAACTTGAAGAATTTTGCAAAGAACATTATTACTGCAACTGCTCCAAATACAATAGCAGTAGCAACTAATAAGTTAGAGAATGTTAAAGCATTTATAATATCTGTAACGCTTGTACCAAATCCTACAGCAGCCATTAATATCCAAATTGTATGTTTTGAGAAGAAAGTTTGCATCTTCTTAGCTCCTGCTTTTAAATCTGCAGGGATAACATTAGCAACATTAAGGATAATAGTATAGATAACTAAGAAAGCTAATCTATGAATATCAAAAGCTAAATTCCATGATTCCCAAATTTCTGCTGATAAATGAGCAAATAAGAATAATATAGAAGTAATAAATAACGCAGCTGCAAATTCTTTTTGAGTTGGTTTTTCTTCTTCCCAATCACATTTTTCCTCTTTTTTATCACCAGTTATAATAAGTTGCCCATTTCCAGTTAATTCAGGTCTTTTATCACCTAATTGTTTTAATAAAGCTCCAGTAAAAATTGCTATAATATTGGCAATAGTTAAGATTGATATACCAAATGCAAACCATTCACTAGGGTCTCCACCAGTTTTAGCAGCCCACATTTCAGACATAGGTATAGCACCAGCACCAGTTCCACCACCCATAATAGGTAATACATAGTTCATAAGTATGTCTAAAGGTTTTACACCAACTAATAAACCAGCTAAAACTCCACCTATAGTAGCACCAATAACACCAAGTATGATTAATGGTATATATCCAGTAACTGATTTAATAAGAGTTTTTCTGTTAACAGTAATTACTGAACCAACAATCAATGCAGAAATAAATAACTCTAAGAAGTTTACAGGTTGTTTATTGTAGAATATTTTGATAGATCCTAAAACTTCCTTTGGGAATAGTTCATAAGTCCCAATAACAGCAGTAGCAAAGAAAACTAATACAGTTCCTCCAC
Organism: uncultured Fusobacteriaceae bacterium; assembly: GCA_964517235.1. Taxonomy (GTDB): domain Bacteria; phylum Fusobacteriota; class Fusobacteriia; order Fusobacteriales; family Fusobacteriaceae; genus CAZFBB01. Next base: position 19,250 of record CAZFBB010000010.1, on the reverse strand, counting down.
CAACATATTTATTCCAAACAGGTATTCTATCTCCAATTTGACCAAATACGATACCAACAACACTAAGTATTCCTAAAATTCCTAAAAAGTTGTTTCTGATGTATCCACCAGCTACACCATCGGCGTCTGGAAGATAAATCATTAATAAAGTGATTGCAACCATTGCAATAAAGATTCCGTTAGGTATTCCTGACCAGATTCTTTTGTTTGTTTTTCTTTTTCCTTGAACAGTGTCCATGTTCCCTCCTAGTTTTGTATGTTTTATAAAAAGTTAAATAATTGTTAGAGTTAAAGATTATTATTTAACTTGTTTGATAACATCAATAACAGTACCGTCTCTATATTCAACTACACCAACGATTTTGTCTGTGTATTCTACTCTATTTGGAGTACCAGTAAGTTTTTCTACACTCTCTTTTAATTCTTTTATGTCTATAACTTCAATTCCAGCATTTTCTAGAATTTCTTTTATATCATTTCTTGCTGGATTTACAGCAATACCTCTTTCAGTAACAAGAACATCTATAGTATCTCCAGGAGTTACTACATTTGTTACTTTGTCTAAGATAATAGGCATTCTTTTTCTCATAGTTGGCGCAACACATAAAGTTAATTTTGCTCCAGCTGCAGTATCTGGTGCTCCACCTAAAGCTCCCATTATTAGTCCGTGTGAACCTGTAATAGAGTTTAAGTTAAAGTCTTCGTCTACTTCAGTTGCTGATAAAATCATAATATCAAGTTGGTGCGCAGAGCAGCCTTTATTATGAGGGTTAGCATAAGTAGAAGCAGTCATTTCAATATGATTAGGGTTTCTTTTCATAGATTCAGCTGCTGCACCATCAAATGTTTGTACATCAAGTAAAGCATTAAATAATCCTTCTTCTAATAATTGCACTAGGTATGCAGTGATTCCACCAGCTGCAAAAGATCCTTTGATACTATTGTCTATCATGTATTCTCTTAAGAATTTACAAACTGCAAGTGATGCTCCACCAGATCCAGCTTGGAAAGAGAATCCTTCTTTAACAAGTCCAGTAGCAACAAGTACTTCAGCTGCTTTTTTAGCTATTAATAAATCCATAGGATTTTTTGTTACTCTTGTAGCTCCAGTAGCGATAAGGCTAGTATCTCCTATAGCTTCTACTTCTACTACATAATCCACAAGTGACATAGATATAGAAATATTAGCTAATGGGAATGGTTGTAAGTTATCTGTAATAGCAACAACTTTGTTAGCGTATTGAGCATCAACCATAGCATATCCCATAGCACCGAAAGCAGATTTTCCTTCAGAACCATTCATGTTACCCATAGGATCACATGCAGGAGCTCCTAAGAATGCTACATCTATCTTAACTTCTCCAGCTTCGATACATCTAGCTCTACCACCGTGACTTCTGAATATTACTGGTTTAGGTAATATATTGTTTTTAGAAATTTCTTTTGCAATTTCTCCTCTTAAACCAGATGTATGAAGACCAGTAATAACACCACTTTTAATATGCTCAATAATAGGCTCATGTGCTTTTGTAAGTGATGATGAAATTACTGTTAAATCTTTTATTCCAAGTTCAGCAATAGTGTCCATTACCATGTTTAAAACATAGTCACCATTTCTTAAGTGGTGGTGGAAAGATATAGTCATTCCATCTTTTAATCCACTTTTAATTATTGCTTCTTTTATGTTTTCTACTAATTTTGATTGTCCTGGTTTTGAAGAAGTTTTATTTGGAGCAAATTTTTGTCCTGTTGGTTCACTTGCCCAAGGTCCCTCATATGGTTTAACATCTCCATAACCATCTATATGACTAGGAAGTTCAATTCCTAATTTGTTTTTAATACTTCTCATTTGTGCCCTCCTATTTTATTAATCCTGCACCTTTAGCTAAATCAACAATTCTTTGCGCTTTTGCTATTACTGGAATATCAATCATTTTTCCATCAAGAGTAATAACTCCACCTTTATCGATATTAGCTTCTTTAGCAGCTTCAACTATTCTAACTGATTTTTCTATTTCACTAGTTGATGGTGTATAGATATCATGAACGATTTCTATTTGACCAGGATGTATACAAGATTTTCCTGCAAATCCTAAGTTACGAGCACTGCTAACTTCACTTTTAAATCCTTCAGTATCTTCTACATCTGACCATACTGTATCAATTGCATCAACACCAGCAATGCTTGCAGCCATAGCCACTTGAGATCTTGCATAAAATAACTCAGTAGCTTCTTTAGTTCTGTCTACACCTAATGATCTAGTAAAATCTTCAGCACCAAATGATATAGAAACAACTCTATCTGAAGCCTGAGCTATGGCTAAAGCATTATGAACACCTAAAGGAGTTTCAATAGCACATTGAACTTTAACAGTTCCTACTTCAATATTGTTTTTTTCTTCTATTTCTTTTAATAAATTGTCTAATTCGATTATATTCTCTGCAGTTTCACACATAGGCAATCTAAGTCTTTTTAAGCCTGCTTTGACTAATTCTCTAACATCATCTTCTCCAAATTCTGTGTAAAGAGGATTGACTCTAACAAAAACTTCTATATTTCCATAATCTACAACTTTTAAAGCTTCGATTAATAAATCTCTAGCTGCTTCTTTGTCGTCATATTTTACTGCGTCTTCTAAGTCAAATATGATACAATCTGGTTTATAAATTGGTGCATTAAATAGCATTTTTCCATTACTAGCTGGGCAAAATAACATTGTTCTTCTTAGTTTTTTCATTAATTATTTCCCCCTCTTAATGCTCTTTTAGTAGCTGTTTTAGTTCTTGCTTTAATTATAAAATCTAAAGCACCAAAATCTTGAACTTCAACTTTTCCATAATCGATGTTTAGATCTTTTAAAGCATCCTTTACAGCATCCTCCATTAATTCTCCAAACATAAATTTAATTTTTGAATTAATGTGTACTTCTAATGATTCTTTGTGGCTTAAGTCAACTGTTACTACGCAATCGTCCTTTTTTTCATTACCGCAAATTCCAATCATACTTTCTCCTTTCTACACACTAATATGTGTAATCTTCCTTCTTTATTTGTTAAGTATAAGTTAACGTAGAATTGAAATTAAAATTTTACATTTTTTCTAACTTCCCTCTTATAGTAAGAAATATAACCTGATTAATCTTTTATGTCAACAAAAAAAATTCTATTTTATGACAAAATAGCCAATTTTAAATCACTATCCTCTTTTGCAGTCATTGAAAATTCTAGGTATTGAAAAATAAAAAAAAAATAAAAAATTTTTTTCATAAAATGTAAAGTATAAGTAAACATTTTTGGAACAAAATAAATATAGTTGGAGTTAATAGGAACAAAGTGTAAAGTAAAAATTAAAATAAAAAAATTATAAGTTGAAATGCCTTGTTTTTATTAGATTTATTTTATTTACAAATAAGTTTGAAAAGTAAACATAATAAAAATTAATATTTTTTAAAAATATAATTGTTTTGAAAGAGAAAAAAATATTCTAAAAAAATACTTTTAGTTTTAAAATGGAAATGTTCTATCCTTTTATTCTGAAATTTTGCAACTTGTTCTCAAAATTATACCTTTTATTCTATTTTGACCACAAAAATGTAAAAAAAGGTTATACTTTTTGCATATTAAAGGAGGAAAGTTATGGAGATACACAAAAATACTAAAATTTATCCTATGGAGAAAGTTGAAATATTTCAAAAGTATTATAGTTGTAATTACAAGATAACTGAACTTGCCAGAGAGTACAATGTATCAAGACCAACTATTTATAAAGTTCTTGATCAAGTAAAAAAGGGAGAATACTTTCCTACTAGAGGATTTTAAAAGATAGGTGGATAATATGGATTTATGGAAATTTATTGATAAAGATATAAATAGAGAAGAAGCGTTAGCTTTAAGTAAATTAAAGGGCTCTGGTCTTTCTGAATTGTTTGCAGTAGCTAATTTGGTAAGGGAGAAATATTGTGGGAACAGACTTAGTTACTGTACTATTACAAATGGCAAATCAGGAAGATGCAGTGAAAATTGTAGGTTTTGTGCTCAGTCAGCTCACTATAATACAGGGATTGAAGAGTATGGTGTAAAAGACTTGGAAGTATTAAAAAAAGAGTATGATGAAGCTTCAAAAAATAAAGCTAATCAATTTGGGTATGTAATCAGTGGAAAAAGTCTTAAAAAAGATACTATTGAATTTGAAAGATTAAAAGAATTAATAGATGAAACTAGGAAGGAAGAGGTAGAAGTGTGTGCTTCGGTAGGTCTAGTAGAATATGATGAATTAAAAGAATTAAAGGAAGCTGGTTTAATAAGATTACATCATAATCTTCAAAGTTCTCAAGGTATATATGAAGATATAGTTGCAACAACACATAAATATAGTGAAAAGTTAGAAACTATAAAAAATGCAAAAAAAGCAGGTTTAGAAACTTGTGTAGGTGGAATATTTGGCATGGGAGAAAGTTGGGAAGATAGAATAGACTTAGCTTTTACACTGAAAGAATTAGATGTAGATGGAGTTCCACTTAACATACTAAATCCTATAAAAGGAACACCTATGGAAGGTAGAGAACTATTAAAACCTGAAGATTATTTAAAGGCAATAGCAATATACAGACTTATTTTGAAAGATAAAAGTATAAAAGTTGCAGCAGGTAGGGAAAGTATATTAAAAGATTTTATGGGACAAGCATTTATGTGTGGAGCAAATTCACTCTTTATAGGAGGTTATTTAACTAGAGCTGGGAGAGCAGTAGAGGAAGATTTGAAATTTATTAGGGATGTAAGAGAGATGTGGGGAACAAATGATTAATAAGGAACTTGTCCAAAGGAATTTTGATAGGGGTTCTAGAGAATATGATAAATATGCACATATTCAAAAAGAAATAATAGGAACTTTGTCGATATATCTTCAAAAAAATCTAGATAACTTAAGAATACTAGAAGTTGGACCGGGAACAGGTTTTTTAAGTGAGATAATTGTAAAAAGATTTCCCAATGCAAAAATAGATTTTGTAGATATATCCCCTATGATGATAGAGAAATTGAAGGAAAAACTCGGGGAAGAAGAGAGATTTGAATTTTATTCTTGTGATATAGAAAGTTTATGTATAGATAAAAAATATGATTTAGTCTTTTCTAGTTCATGTTTTCAGTGGATAAATAATTTGAAGGATTTATTTAGAAAACTATCAAATTACCTGGAAAAAGATGGGAAACTTATTTTTTCTACTTTTGGAAAGGAAACTTTTGTTGAGTTAAATAATTTATTAAAGGAAAGGTTTCCTCATGTTCAAGTTAGCCAAGATTTTTATTCATCAAGTGAGATATTCAAAATGATGAAAAACTACTTTAACTTGGAAGATATGAAGGTAGAAAATAAGAAGGAATACTATAATGATTTGTTTGATTTTTTTAAATATGTTAAAAAAATTGGAGCAAATTGTGCTTTGGAAAAAAAAAATACATTGAGCAAAAGTCAATTGTTAAATTTGAGAGAGAGATATTGGGAAAGATATAGTGAAGATAAGCAACTATATTTTAATAATAATATTATTTATGTAAAAGCTACTAAAAGGTAGGTGGAATATGGCTAGTAAAAATACTCTAGATTATTATAAAGATTTAAGAGGTGCTTCTACTCTCCGTATCATGGCAGAAACACTCCTAAATTCAAGTAAGATAAAGAAGATTAATGGAATTGAAGCATATGATATGGCTAGAAAGCAAGCAGGAGTTGAAGAAACAGATTTACCAATATATAAAGAAATAAGAGAAAGATTAGGTTTAGCTAGTAATGCAAAAGTATTAGTAGATAATCATGGTCATGTAGTTGGTCGTAGTGCTAAAGCAAGAAAAATCTATAAAAATTTAGATTTAACTGAGAGGGAGCTAATTGACTCAAGTGTTAGAGAGGGAATTTATAAGATGCAAAAAAATTCTCTAGTGAAAACAGAGGGAATTATTGGAATGGATAAAAATCTAATGCTAAAGGCTACTCTTATTACAACAGAAGATAATGTTAACAATCTGTTTAACTGGCTTATTAATTTTACACCTTTTGATAATGAAGTATATAAAGAAAGTAAAAAACTTAATTTACAAGATATTATAGTTGTATCTTATAATGATTATTTGATAGATAATGAACCAATGTCTCTTATAGATTATGAAAATAATACTATTTTTGTATTTGGTCTAAGATACTTTGGAGAATTAAAAAAGGGAACTTTAACTTTGGCGTGGAGTAGTGGACTAAGAATAGGTCTTGGTTCATGTCATGGAGGAATAAAAGAAGTTAACTTTAATGAATGTGCTGCTGAATATAAAATTCTAAATAAAAAAGTCATAGCATTTTATGGCTTGTCAGGCACTGGAAAGTCTAGTCATACAAATTCATTCAATAATAAAAATACCCTTCCAAGTGGTGTATGTACTAAAGTCATTCATGATGACGCTTTCCAGTTTGACCTTGATGAAGAGAGGGTATATGCTTGGGAACCAAGTCTATTTGATAAAACTTCCGATAGAGATATAAATCATAAAGACTGGAAGTATACAGGAGCTTTGATGAATCATGGTTTAGTAGAAATAAATAATAAAACTATGCCACTTGCTATGGATCTTAGACAAGGAAATGGTAGAGGTTTATTTGATAGAAGCATGATAGGAGAGTGGAAAAACTCCTCTTCACTACCAAATTATCTAGTGTGGCTAATGAAAGATGAAACTTTGCCACCTGTAATTAGATTTTCCAATCCTTATCTTGCAGTGGCAATGGGAGCTTGCCTTATTACCAAAAGGAATAAAGCTGAAAATATTGATATAAAAGAGATGGATAAATTAGTATTTGAACCCTTTGCCAATCCTTTTAGAGTGTACAAACTGAGGGAAGATGTAGAGATGTTTTTGAAACTTATTAATAAAGGGGTAGAAACATACACATTTAATAGTGGAGGATACTATATTGATTCTAAAGAAAACTTAGAAGATATTAGCCTTAAAACCTCACTTACACTGCAAAGTGCAATATTAACTGATAGATTAGAGTGGGAACCTTGGAGCCTTGTTAAGGGAGCTATGGTACCAACAAAAGAATCTGTAGAAAAGTTAATACCAGGATATTTTGATAAATATTCAGTTTATAATAGAGAAATAAATGAAGATTATAAAACCCTCTTAAAAGGAAGATTTGAGAGTAGAAGAAAGTTCTTAGAAGAATCAGACTTAGTAGAAGATAGAGAATTGTTAGAAAAGTTGCTAAACTCCATTAAATTATAAATACACTAAAAGAAGTCTATTAGACTTCTTTTTAATTTTTTGATACAAAAACTTACCTTATATTATATGTGGTAATTTTTTTTGTTCTAATATTGAAAAATAAATTAAAATTTAGTAAAATATATTACAAAATAAAAAAGGGGGATTTATGAAAAGAATAATACTTTTTAGTTTACTTGTGCCTTCTGTTTTTATAGTAGGGTGTGAAGAGGTAGAGGAATATACAGTGCCAAATGTAAGTATATATTATAGAGAAGCTTTATTAGATGATAGCCTTGTGGCTGTAATTAGAAATAATGGGGAAGACCTTTATAATGTATATGCAAGTATAGAGAAAGTATCTAGTAGAGATTTGGTAGTAGATGTATTGAGAAGGGGAGAAACAATAGAAGTTGGATGGTTGGAATTAGGGTATGGGCTTAAAAATGGGGATTTGTTCCAAATCTATGCTGATGGATATAGTATTCCTTATGAAATAAGTGTAAGATTGGGCTTATAGGTACTAATCCGTTTTATCTGTGTAATTGGTTACCAAAAGGTCTTCCAACTATTACCTATTACATATTACCTATTGCTTATTAATTATCAACTTTCAAAGTTCCTTGTAAAAAAGGTTTTCAACTACTCACTATATCCTTTCCTGTGCTTATATATTTTTATAATTACAAGTATAAACATAACTATTCCTAGTAAACCCCAAATTTCAAGAGGAATTTGAATCTTTTCCAACCACCTAACTAATAAAGTGTAGGATGCAACTGTGATTCCCTTGCTTATGGCGCTAATTATAAAAAACTTCTTCCATTTAATATTGCTAAGTCCAGCACCACCGCATATTACTCCATCTGGAAGGATGGGGAATATAAATAGAGCTAAAAGAATTAGGCTTTCGTTTTTAGCTACAAAGTTTTTGTATTTGGCCAAATCCTTTTCTTTAATAAATCTACTAATATATTTATCACCTTTTTTTCTAAATAACATAAATAAAGAGAAAATACCTAATATAGTTCCAAAATATCCAATGAGAAAACCATAAAAAGGTTCAAAAACAGTGTTACCAGACATAATAGTTAGTGGCTCTGAAATAACTACTATGTAGGGGGTTAAAAAACTTAATAAAAAATATATCCATTTTCCAACAAATAGATTTTTTAAAAGTAAAGATTCTAATACTTTTTGATTAAACAGTATGGCTAAAGTAGAAACTATATTTATTAAAGTAATTAAAACAACAAAGTTTATTAGGTAAAAACTAATCTTTTTTGTTACTTTATAAATTAAATCTTTATTATGCAAATATGCCCAGTAGTTCCCTATATATAAAAGACTTAAACTAGTTGCTATAGCTAATTTAAAATTTTTAGAAGTATCAACTAATATATGATTAAGAGAAAAAAGTACAAAGGACAATAATATAAAATGTTTTAGTATCTCCTTTTTTGGTAAATAATTTTTGCCCTTCATAACTCCCCCTCTTAATAATTACATTTCTTCATTAAAGTATCCAAATTTTTCTAGTCTTTTTAAAACAGTTTTGGTATGTTCTTCAGGTACAATAATATAAAAATCTTCTGCTTTTAAAATATATCTACGAAGTTCTTCGTCTTTGGCAACAATATTAATAAGTTCCCTATCTTCACGTAATTTAAATACTTTCATACTTGGAGCAGATTTTATAGCATTTATATTACCTTCAATTTCTTCAAAGTAATCTTGCCATATTTTAGGAAGATTACTAGAAATTTTGTTTTTAAAATCAGAAACTCTCTTTCTTATTTCTTCAGAACTACTTATATTTTTTAAGAAACTATGATAATCTAATTTAAATTTATTAATACTGATTCTATACCCTATCTGTTCTAAAAACATACTTTTCATAGGTGCTTCACCAATGATTGTTACAATAAGCCTGTCTTCATCAAGATAGACTTCAGCTTCTTCACCGAGTTCTCCAAAATCATATTCAGGCCTTCTACCTAAAACATACTCTCCTAATTTATTTAGTCTAATATATTTTAAACCATCATATTTAGTTAAATACCCATTTTTTAAATAGAGTCCATTTTTACTTGTAGGTATATCATAGTACAAATCAAGGACTCCAAGACTTCCGAGGATAGTCAACAAAGATTTAAATAGAGGTACAGTGATATATTTGTAATAACAGTCATAAGAAGTTATTTTTGTACGGCCATAATCAGCTTCATTTATATACAAATAATCATATACATTTTGGGGAGATATAATATCTGTAAATAAATCTCTGTAAACTATATAATTTAATATATTTTCTACACTAACAATAGTGCCAGAAGGTATATCTTCCAAGACTTTTTTTAGAGTTTCTAAACATTCAGTTAAATGTTCCTTTTCATTCCAAATATTTTTAACACCCTTTAAATAATTAAGAAATTTAGTACTAAAATTAAAATTTTCATTTGAAAATAATGAACTATCTAAAAAATTATTTATTAGTTTTTTCATATTTTGTATTCTAAAATATTCTTCAGTTACTAAATCTTTATTTATACTTAGAAGAAAAAGAGCAATAGTTTCTGTTTTTAGAAACTCGAGATCTCCTCCATCTTTATAATATTCATTAATACCACAATGTTTCTTCATAGCTTTTTTTGAAGATTTCAACATTTTATTACTGGAAGATAGTTCTATTTCTCCCATAGAGTAGAAGTTGTAATAGACTTTTAGTTTTTCAGCTATTTCTTCTTCACTACTTTGACTATAATCAAATATAGGTTTTGGACTTTTGTGTAAGAAATAATCAGCAGGTTTATCCAAATATTTTCTGATAGTTTTGATTATATCCATATCTAAGTCAAAATAATCTTTATCTTCTTTATCCCAATGTTTTCCTATGTGTAATGAAAAGAACAGATAATCATCTATTGGAATCTCATCATATCTATATCCTACTTTTACTTTATGCACTAATTTGCTTTTTTCCTCTTCAGACAAGTAATATTTGCCATTCCAAGCTATATGTTCAAATATCTTTTGAACACTCTTATCTAAAGAATTAAATATATTAATAAATGTATCCTGATTTTCATACATTTGGAAAATAAGATTTGTAAAAGTTTCTTTTTTTGTACTAGTTCCTATCATAGATACTTCAAATAAATCAAGGTTACTTCCAATATAACCATCGGCTATAAAGTTTAAAAAATATCTTTTAAATAATTTCAAAAGGGTATCTTTAGTATAAAATTTATCTAAAGAAACCTTTAAAATATCCTTATTTACACTCATACTTTCTCACTTCCCAATCTCTTTTGTTACTCTCCTAAGATATATTCGATATCTTCTTGTGTTAGACTCTTTAATGATGCACTGTCGTCTGAAATTAACTCATCAAATAATCTAGATTTTTCATGTTGTAGTTTTAATATTTTTTCTTCGATACTTCCCTTACTTATAAGTTTATAAGAGAATACAGTGTTTTTTTGTCCCATTCTATGACTACGATCAACAGCTTGGTCTTCAGCTGTTTTATTCCACCATGGATCATAGATAAATATAGTATCGGCAGCTGTAAGGTTAAGCCCAACACCACCTGTTTTTAATGTCATAACAAATACTTTATACTTTTTATCTTTTTGGAATTTATCTACTAATTCTTGTCTATTTTTTGTAGAACCAGTCATAGAAAGATATTTTATGTCTAAATCTTCTAAGTCACTACAGATATTTTCTATAGTTTTTATAAAGTTAGTAAAAACAAGAACTTTATGGTTGTTCATAACAGCTTCTCTTATGTTTTCCATAAGAATTCCACGTTTGCTAGAGCTTATAACATCTCCACTTTTACTTTCAGGATTACTTGCAATCTGTCTAAGTTCATTTAGTGCTTGTAGTATGAAAAATTGCGACTTAGCAATGCCATGTTCTTGTACTTGAGAATTGACTAAATTATAATAGAAATTCCTTCTTTCTTCATATAACTTTTTTTGTTTAGGGTTCATATCTATATAAAGAGTTTGCTCTACTTTTTCTGGCAATTCTTTCAATACCTGTTTTTTTGTTCTACGAAGTATAAATGGATAGATTTTTTTTCTAAGTTCTGCAATTACTTCTCTATCATTTTCTTTTTGTATAGGATTTACATAAAATGAATTAAATTCCTCTGCACTTCCAAACATTTGTGGATTCAAAAATCTAAATAATGAGTATAATTCACCCAGATTATTTTCTACTGGTGTACCAGATAGAGCAAGTCTATGGTCTGAATTTAAAAGCATAACAGCTTTTGTAGATTGTGAGTTAATATTTTTTATATTTTGACTCTCATCAAGAACAACCATTTCAAACTTTAATTTGCTAAGTTTTTCTACGTCATTTCTTACTGTTCCATATGTGGTGAGGATAAGTTGATGCCTAAGAGCATCGTCTAAATCTCTATTTGTACCGTAATATATACCTACTTTTAAATTAGGGTTAAACTTTCTTATTTCGCTATCCCAGTTGTAAATAAGCGACTTTGGCATAACTATAAGAGATGGATATTCTGCTTTGGGATATACAAATGATAATAATGAGATAGTTTGGATAGTTTTACCCAGTCCCATATCATCTGCAAGACATCCACCTAAATTGTTACTATATAAATAAGTTAACCATTTATAACCATATTCTTGATATTCTCTTAAAGTTGCTTTTATACTAGGAGCTTCTACCTTGTTATCTTTTAATTTGTTAAATCCTAAAAAGATTTCTTTACTCTTATTAAATTCACTATTAATTGTTTTTTCTTCTATTAACTCTTCCAATAAAGGTAGGTCGAAAATAGACATTTTTACTTTTTTCTTTTCTTTATTTTTTTTGAAGAGCCTCTCTAATTTGTCTATGTATTTTTTATTGATTAGAGCACTACTTCCATCACTTAGGGTAATATATGAATTCTCTTTGTACATAGAGATTATATCAAATATAGAAAATTGCTCCCCTTCTACTTCTAAATGCACGTCTCCTTCAAGAAAATTTATTGAGTGAGCAAAATTAGTTATAAGTTTTGGTTTAGTTGTTTTGATATTATACTTTCTAAATTTATCTGTACCTATAATTTTATAAGTTGCTAATAAATTTGATAATTCTTTAGTGATAAATTCTTTTGCTAAGGTTTCTTGCATAATAATCAAGTTTCCATCTAAATAGTAACCATCTCTTATCTTTAATGCTCTTTGGTATTTAACTATTATCTTTAAAATTTCTCCAATAGACACTTTTAAATCATCCATTTGAATATCACTAATTTGGATTTTATTCTCCATATCATTTACTGTAACTACATTTTTAATGTCGTATTCGCTTAAAAAATCATGGTCAAGATTAGAGATATATGTACCTACCTTTAAATAAAGAGATCTATCTCTATCTATCTTTTCTATTATAAGCAAAGGTTTCGCTTCTACTCTACCTCCAATATGTATCTCACAGTCTTTATAGTCCACTTCAATTTCATCAAAATATGAATACATTATAGTAAGGAATTTTTCTAACTCTTTAATATTAAAAGTAGAGTTTAACTCTTGTATATTAAGATAATTTTCCCCTACACTTTTTATGCTATAAAGTCTATTTTCACATATTGCTGTGTCTTCAGTTAATAAATCAAAGTCATTAATATCATAATCTAAGACAAGTTTACTCTCTAAAATCTCTTCATTATTAGTACTTTCTATTAGAACCTTTAAATTTCTAGTACGTGGCATAGTTTTAATACTTTGACCATTTTCGTTTATAAAAAATTTTGTTTTTTTAAGTAATTCTAATAAAAAAGGATGTTCATTTAGGTATATATTGTCAGCACTATCATACCAAGAGATAGTAAAGAAACTACTTTCTTTAATATTTTCTATTGCTTTTATGATTTCTTTAGTTGTTCTGTCATAGTTGTTAGCAGATAGATTTTTTAGCTCGTGGTCTTCTGAGTCAACTATTTTTATATAGTATCCACTATCATCAGAAAATAATTTAAAATAAATTTCATCTACAAGATCTTCCGATCTTTTTTTAATACTTGAATTTTTTAATTTTTCAAACATTAACTTCTCCTTAATTTTGGAAATATCATTAAGTAACATTATATCATATTAGACACCTTTTGACAATTTTACTTTAGAAATTTGAAGATGGCTACTTACCTTGATATTCTTTGCTTGGGAGAGTATAATAAACTTTTATTCATAAAAAATATAAAATATTTAAATGAAATTTTAATACAAATATAAAAAGATATACATTTTAGTAGCAAAAAGTAGATTAAGTTTATATCTATTTTTTTTGGGAGGAAAAGAAAAATCAAATGGAATTAGTCCTTTACTATGAAGAAGTGAGAGTTTATAATAATAGTGAGAAATGTAATTTATAAGGGGAGAAAATGATAATTAATCAAGAAAAGGTAAGAAAAAATACTTTAGAAAAAGGACATAAACTTGTTAAAGATAAGAAAATTTGGATAAATGACAAGGAATTTTTAGGAGATAGTATCAAATTTGAGGGACAAGTATATGATAAGAGGTTTTTTGAAGTTGAATTAATAATAGAAAATGAAGAAGTAATAGATGCTTCATGTACATGTTCAAAAAAAAGTATATGTGAGCATATAGTTGCTCTATATTTTGCTAAGGAAAGGGAAGATATGTTTTATGAAGAAGTAGATGCTTATGATGATGAACCCTTACTTAATGAAGAAGATTTTGATTTTTTACATTGGAATAGTGAAAGTGAAAAAGTTACTTATGAACCAACTGAGATATTTCCTAGTTATAGGGAAAGTTTAGAAGAACGTGGTAAGAAGTTTTTGGACATACTAAAGTCTTATGATACCTATATTGACCAAAAGGTTGATAGAGTAGAAGTAGAGTTAATAGAAGATGAAAGTTATAGGCATTTGTTTACTATTCATTTTTATCTTATTTATGAAAATGAGAAAATAAGTATTATAAATATAAATAAATTTATTAATGGTTGGTATTATAAGCAAAAATATATGGTTAGAACTAAAGAAATTTATAATCCAAAAAGGAATAAATTTGATAAGCAAACTAGCAATTTTTTTAATTTTTTATTTGACTTTTTAGAAGATAACGAAATAAAAGGCACAATAGGAGCTTACTGGGAAGAGATGGCTGATTTGTTAGAAATTATAGATTCTTTCGGGATAAAAATTTATACAACAGAAGGATATTATAACAAGAAAAATAAGTTTAAGATAAACTTTGAAATTAGAGACAAGGGGGAAAGTGTTGAGCTTTTGTCAGATGATTTAAGTGAAATTAGACTTAAAAATCAATTTTTATACTTGAGACAAACTCTTTATTATCTACCTGTAGAAGAAAGAGCCCTTATTATGGAACTTATTAATTTTTTTAGTGAAGATAATAGGATAAAATTTGAAAAAAAACATATGAATCTTATAAGTCCTTTACTAGAAAAATACAGTAAAAATATAAATTATATAAGTGGAAATACTAAATTACTTGGGCTGGAAGATGTAGAATTAGCCTTCTACTTTGATAAAAATCCCCAAAATGATGTAGTTTGTAATATTAAAACAACTTATAAAAATAAGGAAGTTGATATATTTTCTGATGAAGTAGAAGTGTTAGGCAAAGAAAAAGCACTTAAAGATATAGAAAAGTATCTTTTGTTTTGTGGTTTCAAAGGAGATAGAGGGAGTTATATACTTAATGAAGAAAAGTTAATCTATGAATTTCTTAGAAATCAATTAGATTTTCTGAAGAAACGTGGGGGAGTTTATTTTTCGGAAAATTTTGATGCAATGACTTCAAAATTCAACTTTGTAATAAAAAGTAATTTGACTTTGGGAGATAAAAATTCAATAGATATTAGGTTTGATTTAGAAGGAGTAGAAGAGCTAAATATAGAAGATGTATATGAACTTCGAAAGAAAAGAGAAAAATACATTAGGCTAAAAAATGGTAGTTTTGTTGATTTACGTGGAGAAAATCTTGAAAAATTTGAAAAGATAGTTGGAGACTTAGACCTTGATAATATTATGAATATTAACTTACCACATAATAGTATACTTTATGTAAATAGCAAACTAAATAAGTTGGGCATGGGTTCAATTGAAAAAAGTAAAGAATTAAAAAGATATTTGGCTTCTTTTGAAGAAAAGGAAGAGTTTGAACTTGGTGAATATTACGAGAATTTATTACGTTCCTATCAAAAAGATGGAGTAGAGTGGTTTAGCAAATTGTCTAAATATAACTTAGGTGGAGTACTTGCTGATGACATGGGACTAGGGAAAACACTTCAAGTTTTGGCCTATCTTAACAGTTTGGACCTAAGGGGTAGAAGTATTATAGTTGTACCCAAATCACTTATATATAATTGGGTAAGAGAAATAGAGAAGTTTGCCCCTAATCTAAAGGCTTTGGTTATAGAAGGGACTAAAGCAGATAGAAGATATTATACAAGACATATAGATGAATATGACATAATAATTACTTCATATTCTTTATTAAGGCAAGATATAGAACTTTATGAAGATGAAGATTTTGAATATATCTTTATAGATGAAGCACAGCATATAAAAAATCCTAGAGCACAAGTATCTAAAGCTGTAAAAAGGCTAAAGGGTCAAAAAAGATTTGCCCTTACAGGAACTCCCATAGAAAATAGATTAGATGAATTATGGAGCATATTTGACTTTGTTATGCCTACATATTTAAGTTCTTTGGGAAGGTTTCAAGAGAAGTATTCTGATTTAAAGAGAGAAAACCTTGAAGATTTGAAGTATAAAATTGAGTACTTTGTTCTTCGTAGAACTAAAAAAGAGGTATTAAAAGATTTACCTGAAAAACTTGAAACAGAAGTTTATGTAAATCTTAATTCTAGAGAAAAAGCTATTTATAGGGCATTTGTAAAAGGTTTTATGCAAGAATATGATGAAAAAACTGAAAAGTTAGAAGTATTAACAATCTTATTAAAACTTAGACAAATATGCTGTCATAGTTCTTTAGTGACAGACAAATATAGAGGACACTCGTCAAAGGAAGAGGCTTTATTAGAATTAGTAGAAGATGCCCTTGACGGTGGACATAGAATACTTATTTTCTCTCAATTTACATCTATGTTAAAGATACTTGAGAAATCTCTCAATAAACACAAGGTAAAAACTTTCTACCTTGATGGACAGACTCCTAGTAAAAATAGAATAGATTTAGTAGATAGGTTTAATGGAGGAGAAGGAGAGGTATTTCTTATTTCTCTAAAAGCTGGTGGAACGGGGCTTAACTTGGTAGGAGCTGATATGGTTATTCATTATGACCCTTGGTGGAATCCAGCAGTAGAAAATCAAGCAAGTGATAGAATATATAGGATAGGCCAAGAGAAAAAAGTACATATAATCAAAATGATTACTAAAGGAACCATTGAAGAAAAAATCTTTGATATTCAAAAAAACAAACAAGAATTATCAGACAGTATTCTTAATGTTAATAATAAGAATAAAGTTCTTGAAGGAGACTTACTAGATTTGCTAAAACTTTAATTAGTAGTTTTAGTAAACAATTATTAGTGAGCACTTATTAATGAGTAACGGGTGGTGAAAAAGCTTTTTGTAATTAATACATTTCCTTGTAAAAAGGTTTTTAAAATGACAATTAGTGTAAATATGGTTTTTTAAACAAGTTTTTCAACTATTAATAACTCGTTACTAATTACTCACTATTATCTATTTATTTTACTTAAACTGCTCAACGTGTTATAATGAATATTATTACATTTAGGAGGAGTCATGAAGAAAATATTATTAACTTTAGTTGCCATAACTATGGTAGCGTGTAGTTCAGTTAATCCTTATACAGGAGAAAAAAAGCTGAACAATAAAACAAAAGGGATAATTGGTGGAGCTATTGGTGGGGCAATAGCTGGACAATTAACCGGAAAAGATAGTGAAGCCACACTGACTGGAGCTCTTGCAGGAGCCGGATTAGGAGCTGGATTGGGATACTACTTTGATAGGCAAGAAACAAAATTAAGAGAAGAGTTAGTTTCTACTGGAGTAGGAATAAAGAGGTTGGAAGAGGGGAAATTAGAATTAGTAATGCCCAACTCACTTACATTTGATGTTTCAAGTACAATATTAAGTGAAGAGTCTTATGAAGTTCTTAATTCTATAGCAAAAGTACTAAAAGAATTTGATAAAACTGTAATTCAAATTACAGGTCATACAGATAATACAGGAAGTTTAGAATATAATAATAGATTGTCTCAAGATAGGGCAAATGGAGTATATTATTATCTAATAGGAAAAGGTGTTTCCAAGGAAAGATTAGCTTCTGTAGGAGTAGGACCAAATAGTCCAATAGCTTCAAATAATACCAAAGAGGGTAGAGAAGCAAATAGAAGGGTAGAAATACATATAATAGGACAAGAATAATTGTAAAAATTAAATTAAGAAGTAGAAGAGTCTTACTCAAAAAGTCAGCGGAGATTGTAAACAAATAAAATTTTCTTAAAAAAGAAGTTTTATTTGTTTTTTTATTTAGAAGGCATATAAAAAATAGATAAGATTTGATTGAAATTAATAGTAATACTTGAAAAAATATTTGAAAAAGTGTATAATGTCTGGTACGAAGAGTAGAAGGAGTAGAACTATGGTAGTTGCTAAAAATAAAAAAGCATTTCACGATTATTTCATAGAAGATAGATATGAAGCAGGTGTTGAATTATTTGGTGCCGAAGTGAAATCAATAAAAAATGGAAAAGCAAGTATAAAAGAATCTTTTATAAGAATTATAAAAGGTGAAATATTCATTATGGGTATGCATGTAACACCCTATGAAAATAGTTCTATGTATACACCAAATGAACTTAGAGTAAGAAAGCTTCTACTTCATAAAAAAGAAATCCAAAAAATACATGAAAAAGTAAGAGAAAAGGGATATACTATTGTACCTATTTCTGTTTACATAAAAAAAGGTCTTATAAAAGTTGAAATTGCTCTTGGAAAAGGTAAGAAAAATTACGATAAGAGAGAAACAGAAGCTAAAAAGACTGCTAAGCGTACTATGGACAAAGCTATAAAAAGTTTTAATAGATAAAACTTTTTATAAGTTAGTAACTAGTAGTGAGTAGAGAGTAACTAGTATCTTGAAAGAGAGATGAAGTTAATGGAAAGAAAGAGTATTGTGGCTGAGAAGAGTTTTTTATTTGCTAAGCGAATAATAAAGTTATCTAAATATCTTCAATTAAAAAAGAATGAATTTGTAATTTCAAAGCAGATTATGAAATCAGGAACATCTATTGGAGCCAATATCTTTGAGGCAAAGTATGCCCAAAGTGAAAAAGACTTTCTGAGTAAGCTTTCAATTGCTCTCAAAGAAGCTAGTGAAACCAAATACTGGATTATGCTAATTGAAGAAGAGTATATTAGCAGGAAAGAATCTGAATCGTTAAGAAAAGATTTAGATGAAATATTAAAATTATTAGTTAGCAGTACTAAAACTGTTAAAAATAAACTGTAACTACTCGTTACTAGTTACTAATTAAAATTGTAAGGGAGTGCCAAGGTTTCGACAGGGTTAGGCGTGTTATAGATAGCAGGTCAGGGTGATTCCTGTGAAAGATCAAACCAATCGTTTTTAAATGGAAACGAAAATTACGCATTAGCTGCCTAAGATGCAGCTTGTTCCCCTTCTCCTATGTCGGCATGGAGTAGACGGAATAAAACTTAAACCGGCTTACCAAAGGTACCGTCATTGTACTGTAGGGACATTGTAATTGACTAGTGCTAACTAGCTTTGCCTATGGAGCAGGTTAGTGCGAAATATAATTGTAGGATAAGCTTGTAGAAGTTTATGGCTCACTAATCTTGGACGGGGGTTCGATTCCCCCCACTTCCACCAAATATGTTTATAAAGAGTGTAAAAGCTCTTTTTTTTTTCTTAAAAAATTTCTATTAAGGTAAAAATTACCAAAAGAAAATCTTT
>CAZFBB010000009.1:0-31966 GCA_964517235.1 uncultured Fusobacteriaceae bacterium | reverse complement strand
AAACCTATTTTAAGAGAATTTGATGACAAAAGCAGTGCAGTTTTAGAAGTTGTTCAAGGTAAAGCAGATGCATTTATAATAGATGCAATTGCTGCAAGTGAATTTAATATGAAATATGCTGATAATACTAAAATATTATGGGATCCTGTGCAACAATCTAAAATTGGTATGGGTATGAGAAAAAATGATACAACTTTACTTAAAGAAGTAAATAATTTTATTAAAGAATTAAACACAAATGGTGTTTACGATAGACTTGCAGAAAAATATAATAGTACAATAGAAAAAAGCTTGCCAGGCCAAACAATTAAATTCTACACAGAGTCTAATGAATAAAAAAATAATTAAAGGGCTTAATCTTATCTTAGCCCTTTTTATTTATTTAGCTTTTATCTATTATATTATAAACAACATACCTGCAAGTAATTTCAGTTTCTCTTTTTTAGCTCCATACAAAATTTTAATACTTAAAGGGTGGTTTAATACTATAGGAATTAGTATTGCTGCACTATTTAATAGTTTAATTTTAGGTTTTATACTTTATTTACTTTTAACAAACAAAGTACCCTATCTAAAGTATTTTTTACATTCTTTAGGTGAGATTTTCAACCAAGTTGTTTTTGGTTCACCCTTATTAGTTTTTGTTCTTATAACATATTATTTTATTGGAACTGCTTTTAATAATGAAAATAGATTATTTCTCGGTATTTCTGCCTTAAGCTTTTATATGGCTCCATATATGGCTAACTTATTTAAAGGAGCAATAGAGTCAATTAGTAAAGATCAACATATAGCAGCAAGTGTTTTTGGTTTTAGTACATTTCAAAAATATAGGTATATTATCTTACCTCAAATAAGTAAGATTATTCTCCCACCATTAACAGGTAATTTAACTTTTATTGTAAAAGGAAGTGCCTTGCTTCATATGATAGGATATAATGAATTATTTTATTCTATTGCTACAGCACAAAGTAGAACATATGCTTTTACAGAAGGGTATATATTGCTATTAATATCTTATTTATTAATAACTATACCTCTTATTAAAATAACTAACTATCTTGAAAGGAAGTATAATAGATGAACTTAATAGTCAAAAACCTTCATAAATCTTATGATAAAAAGGTTCTAAACAATGTAAGTCTTGAGATTCAAGATAAAAGTATAGTTGCTATAATTGGTCCAAGTGGTGGAGGTAAGTCGACTTTTTTGAGACTACTCTCTGGTATAGAAGAACCTTGTCAAGGAACTATATTAGTAAATAATATCTTAGTTGAAAAGAAAAATATTAAAGAATATCATAAAAAAATAGGTTTCGTTTTCCAAAGTCACTCTCTATTTCCACACTTAAGTGTACTTAGAAATATTACATTAATTTTGGAAGAGATACATAAATTAGAAAAGGTTCAAGCTGAAAAAAAAGCAAAAATTTTACTTGAAAAGTTTGGACTTATTGAACATATTAACAAAAAACCTCAGCAGTTAAGTGGTGGTCAATCTCAGAGAGTCAGTATTGTTAGAAGTTTAGCTATTAATCCTAATATATTATTCTTTGACGAACCTACCAGTTCACTTGATCCAATTTTAACTTTTGAAGTTTTAGACACAATAAAGAAACTTAAAGAGGAAAAAAAAGATTTTATTATCGTTACTCACGAAATTGGCTTTGCCAAAGAAGTAGCTGATTATATATTATTTATTGATAAAGGAGATATTATTGAACATGGTAAAAAAGACATATTAAAAAATCCAAAAAGTTCAGAACTCCGTGAATTTCTTTCTAAGGTACTTAGCTGGCATCATTAAAAAAAACTTGTTTTTTTTGATTAAATCTGCTATAATTTAGACTCCTGTTTAAGTATATTAATTGCTTAGACAAATCCAAAGGAAGGAGGACATATTTAATGAGAAAATATGAAATCATGTACATTGTTCTTCCTACATTAACAGAGGAAGACAGAACAGCTACAATAGCATCAGTTGAAGAAACTTTAAAAACTGCAGGTGCTGAAAACTTAGCAACTGAAAAATGGGGAGAGAGAAAATTTGCTTACCCTATTGATAAAAAAGGAACTGGTTTCTACGTATTAACTACGTTTGAAATTGATGGTACTCAATTGTTTGATGTTGAAAAAAAATTAAACATCAATGAACAATTAATGAGATACATCATCGTAAAAAAAGGATAATTTCCTTTAGGTGATATTTCATTCAAATTTTAGGAGGTGAAAATTGTGGCTGATTTCAAAAGAAGAAGAAGAAGAAAACTTAGAGTTAAAGCAGAAGAAATCAATTATAAAAATGTAGATTTATTAAAAAGATTTATGTCTGACAAAGGTAGAATAAACCCAGCTAGAGTAACTGGAGCAGATGCTAAGTTACAAAGAAAGATTGCTAAAGCAATCAAAAGAGCTAGACAAATGGCTTTATTACCTTACACTGTAAGAACTTCAAGATAATTAAAAGCTAAAACAGGAGTTAAACTCCTGTTTTTTTATTGTTGAATATACTTCAAACTAATCCCTTTGGATTAAAAAAAAAAAAGTAGAAAGTTTAAATCAATTTAAAACAATCTACCTTTATCTTTAATCTCCCAATTTATTTTTCTTATCCCTTTTTTTTCCAAATATTCATTACATTTTATAAAGTGATTGTTGCCAAAAAAACCACGACTGGCTGACAAAGGACTAGGATGTACTCCCTTTAAAATCAAATGTTTTCTCTGATTTATTAATTTTTCCTTTTCTATTGCTGCATTTCCCCAAAGGATAAAAACAAGGCTTTCTCTTTTTTCAGATAATAATTCTATAGTTTTATCTGTAAATCTTTCCCAACCTATTTTTTTATGTGAATGTGCTCTCCCTTCTTCAACAGTCAAAACTGAATTAAGTAGGAATACACCTTCTTTTGCCCAAGGCAAAAGATTACCATTATTTGGAATTCTGTAGGAAAATTCATTTTTCAGTTCTTTATATATATTTCTAAGTGAAGGTGGAACCTTTACTCCTTCTTTAACTGAAAAAGCTAATCCATGACCCTGTCCCTTACCATGATAAGGATCTTGACCTAATATAACTACCTTAACCTTGTCAAAATCTGTATAGTTATAAGCACTAAAAATTTCATCTTTAGGTGGATAAATAGTTTTTTCACTGTATTTTTTATTTACAAAAGACATTAAACTAAGAAAATATTCTTTTTCCATTTCTTCTTTTAATTCAATCTTCCAATTTCTATTTAACATAATAGCTCCCTCCATAAAAATTATAACAAAGATAATCATTTTAGAAAAGGATTTTCAAAAAATAAAAAAGTAGACTATTTTTTGTATAATCTACTTATCATAAGATTTTTACCATAATAACACAAGGGTTTTCTTTCCCCAAAATTTCTTCTACTTCATCAACTTCCAAAAATCCACATTGTTCATAAAATATATGAGTTAATGCATAATATTTATCTGAATGGTTTTTACTTAAAGTTTTTACTAGTAATAGTCTAAACTTTTTTTGTTTGAGAACATTTTCCACTTTTTGTATCAATTTTTTTCCAAAGCCCTTATTATGATACTTTTTCTTAATTCCCATAGAAAGTATCTCTCCTGTACTCTTAGAATTAATTTTTAATGACAAATATCCTATATATTCTCCATTAAAATTCAAAGCAAAAAAAGGTAGAGCTCTCCCTTTTTCTATATAATTTTTACAAGTCCCTTCCACGCCAAACCACTCAGGTAAATCATCTAGTATCTCTCTTGCAATTTGCCCCTTCAAGTTTTCGTCTTGAATCTCGCAAATTCTCAATATCATGGCCATAATACCCCATTTCTCAGATTTTTATCTACCCACAGCCAATTAAAATTATACCAAATTTTTTTTAACTTTTCTACTAATCTCTTAGATTATTTTATTAGTAAAAAAAGTATAATACAATGTATTATCTCCTTTTAATCTGTAACTTATTTAACCAACACTAATTTATACAAGTTAAAAAAAACCGGCATAAGCCGGCTAGATATTATTTATTAACTTTTTCAGCTAATTTTTTACCTACCTTAAAACTAACGACTTTTTTAGCAGGTATTTTAATTTCTTCACCAGTTTGGGGATTTCTTCCTATTCTAGCTGCTTTCTTTTTAACTTCCCACTTTCCCCATCCTATAAAATTAACAGAGTCTCCTTTTAATAAAGCCTCTTCAACTGTTCCTAAAAAAGCTGTTAATTTCCTTTCAGCTTCAGCTTTCGTTTCAAAATTTCCTTTTTCACTAAACAATGCAACAAATTCTTTTCTATTCATTTTTCGGCCCCCTTGTTTATTTTTTCCTACTATTAACTTATATAGCATAAAATAATCATAAATACAAGTGTTTTACTAAAAAAAGCTACTTTTTATTAAAAAAAAACTTTTTTATTAAAAAAAATTTTGTTTGTTTAATCATTTTTTAATCAATTGTAAATATTAAATAAAATAAATTTTCAAGTTTCTTTATTTCTTATCTTTCAATTAATTCAATCAAAGGACAAATATTAAAATAACAACATACTAATATTTAAATTTTTGACAAATAGAGTTTTTTTCTTATCTTCTATATTTTTTTAAAACTAAATTATAATTTTTTATTTTTAAAGAGGATATATATAATTTTTTGGTAATTAAATATTAAAATAAAATTTATGACAAAGACAAAGAGATAGTAAAAAAACGTCATTATTTATTTCTCGCTAGAAAAGTAATACAAGGTCTTGAAGACATAACTGAATCTACCTTGGATGAATCCTTACTTATTCAGTAAAAATCAAGTACTCATATAAGAAATAAGATTAAGTAATCACTAAAGTCAACAAATTTCAAAACTTTCTCTTAAAAGGCTCAAATACCTCCCAATTCTTCAGATTCTTTCTTTAACTTAATCTAAATTTCTTATATAGCTAGATTTGAATAAAAAGCAAATAAAATTTCTTGCATTTTTATTAAAAAAAGAATATATTGTATTGTATGGTTATTGTAACTAATTAGTAATATTTTAATTAGTACTATTGGAGGAGATATGAAGAGAAAAGAACTTAGAAAACAACTTAGAAAAGAAAGTATAGCGACTATTGTACTTTATCTAATATATTTTTCATGGTGGTATTTAACAGCTTATGGTCTTGGTGATAAAGACCCTCGTGAATACACTTATCTTTTTGGTTTACCAATGTGGTTTATTGTATCCTGTATTGGTGGATTTTTACTAATAACAACATTAGTTTATTTTTGTGTTACATATATCTTTAAGGAAGTAGATTTTGAGGTAGAAGATGATGAATGATAAATTATTAATATTGATTCCTTTGCTTTTTTATCTTGCAACTATGCTTTTTATTGCATATAAAACAAATGAGATAAAAGTACAAAAAGGTGTAGATTTTGTTGAAGAGTATTTTTTAGGAAGTAGAAATATGGGAGGGTTTGTATTAGCCATGACTCTTATTGCCACTTATGCTAGTGCCAGCAGTTTTATTGGAGGACCTGGTGTTGCATATAAATTGGGACTTGCTTGGGTTTTATTATCGGTAATACAAATTCCCACTGCATTTTTTACTCTAGGTATTCTTGGGAAAAGATTGGCTATAATCTCTAGAAGAATTAAAGCAGTTACTATAATAGATTATTTAAGAGTTAGATACAAAAGTAACAGTGTTGTTATCCTTTCTGCCATTGCTATACTTTTATTTTTTGGAGCAAGTATGGTAGCCCAATTTATCGGTGGTGCAAGAGTAATCGAAGCTATTACTGGCCTTAGTTATAACTATGCTTTATCTATATTTGCTCTAGTTGTAATTATTTATACAACTATTGGTGGATTCCGTGCAGTTGTTCTTACTGACACTATACAAGGTATAGTTATGATACTTGCTACTGTTTGCTTAATTGTAGCTCTTAATATTGCTGGTGGTGGTATGAGCAATATTACCAAAAACATCTTGGAAATTAATCCTGATCTATTAACTCCTACAAGTGGAGGAAATATTGGAAAAACATATATGTTGGGATTTTGGGTTTTAGTAGGTGTAGGTGTACTTGGATTACCACAAACAACAATTAGAGCAATGGGATTCAAGGATAGTAAAGGTATGCATAGTGCAATGGTAATAGGTACTATAGTTGTTGGTTTACTTATGATTGGTATG
Source organism: uncultured Fusobacteriaceae bacterium (assembly GCA_964517235.1). Classification (GTDB taxonomy): domain Bacteria; phylum Fusobacteriota; class Fusobacteriia; order Fusobacteriales; family Fusobacteriaceae; genus CAZFBB01. The sequence continues at coordinate 25,793 of CAZFBB010000009.1, read as the reverse complement.
CACCTCGTTGGATTTATGGGTATTGGCGTTTATCCTAATTTGGCTCAAGGTGATAAAGTAGTTCCTCTACTTAGCCTAAAGGTATTGCCTCCTGTTTTAGCTGGCGTATTTATTGGTGGCCCACTAGCTGCTACTATGTCTACAGTTGATTCTATGCTTATTATGAGTGCTTCTACTATAGTAAAAGACTTGTATATCAATTATTCAAAGGAACATCTAAGTTTTGAAAAGATAAAAAAAATTACATTTATTACTACTTTGATTATGGGATTAGGGGCATTTATATTTGCATTTAACCCACCACAACTACTAGTATTTATTAACTTATTTGCTTTTGCAGGCTTAGAAGCTGCTTTTTTATGGCCAGTGATACTTGGACTATACACAAAGTGGGGTAACAAATATGGTGCTATTTCTTCCATTATTGGTGGTGTATCTCTTTATGTAATTTTTACCATTAAAAAAGTATCTATAATAACACTTCACAATATAGTTCCTGCCCTTTTATTTTCGCTTTTATTATATATATTAGGAAGTTATATTGGTAGAGGAAGAACAGGAGAGGTAGAAGAAAAACTATTTATATAAAGAAACTATAAACAACCTCTTTATTTATTATGTTTTTTCTATTATTGTTATTGTAATTCCTCCTTATAGCAAAAAAGATTTAGATATACAATTCTATGTCTTTTTGCTTTTTTATTAAAGAGATTTACAAAACTCTAATATAAAAAGGACACAACAAAAATTTAAAAAAATAATTAGAATATATTGAAAATAACTTAAGTTATAGACACTCAAATAATCCTTTAGAAGCAATTAACTTGGTAAAATAATTTTGCCAAAGTCTCTTAGGCACATTTATTTGTTTCAAATTTTCAGCAACACTATTGACAAAGAGCCAATAAATAAAAAAAATTAATTTCAAATATCTTCTATTAAAAAAAGAACCTAGGTTTAGATAGGATCTCTCTTTAATATTTAAACAACTCTTAAATTTCTTTTTTTTGCTTCATCAGAGAAGATAAAAGAATCTAAATTGTATTTTTCCCATATTTTTTCAAATGTATGTTCATAGGTTTTAAATATATCTAAAACTTTAGGATTAAAATGATTTGGATTAGTTCTCCCATTACCATCTAATAGTATTTTCATAACTTCATCATGCGTTAAAGGTTTTTTGTAGGGTCTAGAAGATCTCAGAGCGTCATAGGTATCAATAAGACCCACTATACAAGCTTCTACTGGTATATCCTCTCCCTTCATACCATATGGGTATCCACTTCCGTCATATTTCTCATGGTGGTACATTGCAATATTTTTTGCAGTTTCAAACCCTTTATCTCCACCTAACAATTCTCCACCTTTTACAGTGTGAGATTCCATAACTTCCCATTCACTGTTAGTTAAAATTCCTTTTTTATTTAATATTTCCTTAGGTATATATATCTTGCCTATGTCATGTAGAGGAGCAAAAGTTCCTATTTCTTTAACTTTTTCCTCATTTAATCCCATTAAGGAAGCTAAATATTCAGATAACTCTCCAACTCTATGTACATGTTGACCTGTTATACTATCATAACTTTCTGCTATAGTTGCCAATTTAATTGAAAAAGAATTATAAGCTTCTATCAAATCATTCTTTTTTCTTTCCAATTCTCCTTTACATTTGTCTATATTTTTATTTAACTTTTGAGTTTTACCATAATTAAAAGCTAAATATACAGAAAACAGAAATAATAAAATAATCATTATAAAAATTATCAAATTTCTATTTCTATATGTATTTAAATCTCTAATTGAATGATTTTTTAACAAGGTATTTTTAGGCAATTTATTAAGTGGTATGTTATTCGCTTCTAAAAATTTATAATTTACAACGTAAGCAAGACTAGGATAAATAACTTTATTTTCAGTAAATTTTCTCTTTAAAGTTTCTTTTAAAGTATCTAAAATAGTTAAGTTAACCCTTTCAGAGACATTTACATAACCACCTAAAACTCCATCATAGGGTACTCTTATATCCCAAAAAACAAAAATTGGATTTTTTGACATATTTTTCAACTTACTCCAGTAAACATCATAATCGCCATTTGTAAGTAGCGTATCTCCAATTTCACCTTGGAAAATAATATAATCACTAGATAAATTATTTAATTTATCCTCTACTTCCTCTTCTTCCGTATTAATGCTATCAAAAATAATATTTGGATATTTTACCTTCATCCTATAAAATTCTTCCTCTATTAATTTCCCACTATAACTATTTTTATAGTTTATTAATAATATTCCCTTTAATTTAGGATATATTTTTTTAGCAAATTCAATATTTCCTTCAATGTCAATCTTACTATAAATATTAATGTCCATATTAAAAAGTTTGCTTCTATTTTCAATATTTGTATTAATAATTGGAATATCCACCAAAAGATTTTTATTACTATTTTTGATATACCTATAGGATTCTTCGTCTAAAGTTACTATAGTTGCTATTTCGCCTTCAATCAAAATACTTTCTAATAATTGATTCATTTCTTTTTCATTGGAAATAGAAAAATCAAGTATATTATAATTTTGAGCATATTCTGTTTTGATTTGTTTTATTATTGTTCTATTCCATTGAGTATTTGCATTTTCATTTGAAAATATTAAAATATTCTTTCCATAAAAGAAACTACTCAATAACAAAAAACACAAGATTGCTAGAATTTTCTTCATAATATACCTCCAATATAATTCTAGCAATAAAATTAAAAAAAGTTAATATTAAAAAAAATTTATGTATTTTTATTAAAAAAATTATAAAATACTCCTTTTAAACTGTTTTTATTATATTTCTATAAAATTTATCTAATATTTTTTAATTTTATTTTATTGTACAAATAAAAGTGTACATTTTTTGTATGAAAGACTTTTTTTAACCACTATAAAATCAATGTTAAAAAGAGTAAAAATTTATATATTTTAATTTTTTTAACCTAAAAAAAATTATTCATACAACTTAATCAATATAAAAGGGACTTTGCCAGTATAAAATTAACTTGACAAAGTCCCAGAATGTATTCTATCTCTTTTCAACAATACCAGTTCATAAAAGTATCTTTACTAAAACACCTCTTAAATTCATTTATACAAGAGAAAATAAGAAAAATGCTATATACTTGAAAAAATTTTATTCAACTTCTTCATTTTTTAACAAATTTTTAATAATTTTATAATTTCTTAGGGATATTTCTAACCTTGCTAAGAAAATACTCTTATTATAAGGTTTTATAATATAATCGTTAGCTCCTTTTAGTAAAACCTGTGATATAATCTTTGCATTTTCTATAGCTGATACAGCTAGTATTGGCACATATTTATTTTCTTTTCTCAGTTTTTCTATAACTTCTTCCCCACTTGATTCAGATAAAACCATATCTACTACATAGATATCATAAGGCTTTTCACTTGAAAACAACTTATCAGGTGTTTCAAAAAAGTCCACATTATGTATTTCACTAGTATCAAATATTTCACTCATACGCATTCTATCAAATTTCGAGTCATCAAGAACAGCTATTTCTGCTACTTTCAATTCAAGTAACAAATCCTTATTTTTGCAAAATTCTTCTACTCTTCCTACAATTTCTGGAATTGGTGTATTCTTAAGTATATAATCTACTATTCCCAATTCAAATATATCATGTCTTTTAGCTGTACTTACTGTACCAGATACAACAAATATTGGTATATGCCTATATTTTTTATCACCTATCGATTTTATAAATGTAGTTACAGTTCCATCTTCAAATTCAACAGCACTAAGTATTATATCAATAAAATCCTCTTTTTCGAGAATTTCAAGGGCTTCTTCAATATTTTCAGCACCAAAATAATGAAATCCTTTTGCACTAAAATCAAAACTCAAACTTTTTCTAAAAAAGTTACTCTGATCTATATGAAGTATTTTATACACAACGACCTCCTCTTATTCACTCTATATTATAAGCATACATCATTTTATTTTAAAAAAAAAGGAGAAAATTTTTTGTATATTCAAAAAGGAATAATTAACATTAATTATCTTTCCTTTTTAGTTAATATATTTATATAGAATATTCAAATATATAAATCAAAATATATATTTGAAATTTTGAAGAGATTTCTTTACAATTGTTTTTTTCACTAGAAAATTAAAATAAATAAATTCTACCTTTCTTTTTCAAAAAATATGTACTATTATTTCTACAAGGAGGCTTTTATGAAAAATATAATTTTATTTTTAATGTTAACTATTACTATCTTCCCCATGGAAAAATATCTTTATCAGCAAGATAGAAAAGATTACCCAAAGGATTTTTATATTAATAAAGAAATTCAAGAAAATTTTGTTTATTATAAATTTACTGATGGTATTTTTACTGAAATATTTCACTTGGATAAAATTACTGGTGAAACTATCTTTTGGCACTATATAGACAATAAAAAAAATATAGATATAAAGTCAATAAAAGTTATGGATACGATTGAGATTAAGGGTATTTTTGAAGGAAAAGAGATAGATAAAAAAGAGAAATTAGATAGTTTTACTTGGAGACAAATTTTTCCCATGGGTTTAGAAGAAGAAATGAAAAACAAGAAAAAATACACCTTTAAAGCTTTAGCTCCAGATGGGCCAAGGGCTCTTGATATTAGTAAAATGTCTATTAAAAGAGAAAAAAAAGAAATACTAGACATAGATGGAAGGACATATGATACTATTAAAGTAAAAGTAAGTCTACCTAATTTACTTTCTCTATTTTGGACTGGCGATTACTGGTATGTAGAAGATAATACCCTTATTTTAAAAGGAGTAGAACCCCAAAGAAAACTAATTTTTGTCAAAAAAATTGACTAGTATAAATCTATAAATAATCAGTAACTAATAATTTAGATAAATAAAATTTTCTTAAAAAAGGTTCTATTTGCTTTTTATTTAAATGTACCTATATAAGAAATTTAAATTAAGTTAAGGAAAGGAGCCTTAAAAATTGGGAGTTGTTTAAGCTTCTTAAGAATGAGTTTTGAAATTAATCTTATTTCTTATATGAGTACTTGATTTTTACTGAATAAGCAAGATTATCTAATGTAGATTCAGTTATGTCTCCCAAGACGTTGTATTACTTTTGTATCAAGACAAAAGTAATGACGTTTTTTTCAAAAATTATCTATTTTTCTTCAATCTGAAGCTTATTTTAAAAATAAGCTTCTTTACAAAACTTATCCAAACTGAATAAATAAATTTTGTTAATCTTATTAATAACTTTTAAAAATTATTGTAAAGATGATAGTTCCTATTAAAATTTAAAATAAAAAATAAATTTACCCTAATATATTCTAAAATTCATCTTAATTTTATTTATAATAATTGATTTTAAAATTAGCTTTATCTTTTTTCAAATTTTTAAAGTTCAATAATTTTTCTTTTTATATTAATCTTTTTTTGATATTCATATTTTGATTAATAAATTTAGAATAGTATAGTTTTAAATGTATATAAAAAGTTAAAAGAAATTTTTTACTTGATTGAATCTTCAAATATTTTAATTTGTAAAATCAACATAGCTATTGTAAATTCTTTTCTATTTTCAGATAAATCATACTATAATTTATCTGAATTGACATAAAAAATCAAATAATTTATACTAAGGAAGTGGAATAGGAGGTAATCATGAACTTTGTAAGATTTAAAAGAGATAACAAGGTTGAAAGTGGAGTCATTTTTGATGGAGAATTATATACTTTCGAAAGTATTTTTGGCTGTAATATTCACCTTAGTACTTTTGTAGAAAATTTTAAAGAAGAAGATATAACTTATATTAAATCAAGGAGAAAAAAACACAAACCAATTAATATGGAAGAGGTTATATTCCTCAGTCCCTTTGAAGAGCCAAGACGAAATATTATATGTTTAGGTAAAAATTATCTTGAACATGTAAAAGAATGTGATACTGGTGGAGTCGACCAAAATCTTGGCAGACCTATCAAAGCTATTTATTTTAGCAAAATGGTAAATAAATTTGTTAATCCTAATGAAAGTATTCAGTTGCATAAAGAAATTACTAGCATGCTTGATTATGAAGGTGAGCTTGCTGTTATAATAGGTAAAAAAGGAAGTAATATACCTGTTGATAAAGTAGAAGATTATATCTTTGGATACAGTATACTAAATGATATTAGTGCACGTGATATTCAAAAAAGTCACACTCAATGGTTAAGAGGAAAAAGCCTTGATAATACAACTGCTTTTGGTCCTAATATATTATATAAAGGTCAAGTAACTTTTCCACCAAAACTAAAGATTGAAACTAAAATTAACGGAAAACTCAGACAATCTGATTATACAAATAATCTCATATTTGACATAGCTCATTGCATTAGTGAATTTAGCAAAGGAACTACATTAAAAAAAGGTGATATAATCGCCACAGGAACCCCCGCTGGAGTAGGTATGGGATTTGAGCCACCTATATTTTTAGAAAAAGGTGACAAAATAGAAATTAGTATAGAAAAAATAGGAAAATTAATTAATGTAGTTAAGTGATATGCTCCCCTTAAACCTATCTAAAGGGTTTTTAGGGGGCTTCTTGGAATGTAGCAACCCAATAGTTACTATAGCTACCAAGCTCTATGGGTAAGCTCTACTTGGATAATCCGCTCTTTGGTTTTTAGAAGTAACAAACAATTCTTTCATTGAAAAATCTAAACCTACTGTGTTGTTATCATTTGAAACTTGAATTATTTCTTTCATATTTAAATTTAAAATATTTACCTCTCTTCTGAAAGAAATTTTTAAGCGCACATTGAAGAGAAACACTATCTACTTCTTTAAACCAAGTTAATTCTTTTTTCAAAGATGTTAATTCTTTAGCTTGATTAACATAAGTAGTTGATTTTTCTTCATTTTTTTATAATTCAATCTTTTGATTAAGAATATGATTATATATAAATCTAACACAAGCAAAAGTCTTATGAATTAAAGTTAGTTGTTCTTAATTAGGATATATTCTAAACTTAAAAACTTTATTGATTTTCATAAAGTTTTACACCTTCTTCATACTATAATTATACATTGTATTAATTTAGTTATAAACTGCTTTATCTATTTTTTTTACTAGCTTACTAAATCTATTCCTTTTAAAAAACACCCTTTTAATCTCACAGAGAAAATATTAATTTCTATAACTCAATGATTCTCTAAAAAATTATTTCTATATTTTTTCATATTAGTTCAAACCTCTCTTTTATTATATATATTTATAGTATACTTAATCTTATTATAAATGTTTAATAAACTTTATTACTCCTAAATACTAATCTATTCCTGTTTGGTAAATTATCTTTTTATCTCTAATTCAACTTACATTTTTTATAATTTATAAGATTTTCTCCTTTTTACTACTTAATTGTATTATACAAGATTGGAAATCCGAACAAAGAATATCATATTAAACTATTGTAATTTTTAAAAAAGTAAGCTATATTTAATAGTGTAACAGTGGTTGTTCAAAAGGAGGAAAAATGCTCAAGGACAAAATAGTTTTTATTAGTGGAGCTAGTGAAGGTATAGGGAAAGCTTGTGCAGAAGATTTTGCTAAAATGGGGGCAAATTTAATCTTAACAGCTAGAAGTTTTAACAAGCTGGAAATTATAAAAGATGAACTAGAACAAGATTGGGATGTAAAAATCCACATATTAAAATTAGATGTACAAGATAAGTTAGAAGTACAAAAAGTAATTGGTGAATTAGACGATTATTGGAAAAATATAGACATATTAATAAACAATGCAGGTCTTGCAAGAGAAATGGATCCTATGCAAGAAGGTAATATAGACGACTGGGATGTAATGATAGATACAAATGTAAAAGGTTTGTTATACTTAACAAGAAATATCCTGCCTCTAATGAAGGGGGAAAAAGGTCATATTATCAATATAGGTTCTACAGCAGGAATACACGCATATCCAGGTGGGACTGTCTACTGTGCAACAAAGTCTGCTGTAAAATTTATCAGTGATGGACTTAGACAAGATTTAGTTGCCACAGATATAAGAGTAACAAATATTCAGCCAGGTATGGTAGAAACTAATTTTAGTCTAGTTAGATTTGGTGGTAATAAAGATAAAGCAGATAATGTATACAAAGGTATAAAAGCTTTGACTGCTTATGATATCTCAAATATCGCAGTATATACAGCTAGTTTACCTTCGCATGTTCAAATATGTGAAGTGACTGTAACTCCAACTCATCAAGCAACAGGTGGAGTAGTTCATAAAAATATATAATAATTTTTAGTGGGTAATATTTATATAAAGGAAATCTCTCTTTTAATTAAGAGAGGTTTTTTTTGTACACTAAAAGATTTACTCTCGTAGATTCCCTTATATCTCTAAAGTATTCTATTTTTTTTGTATATTGATAAAAGTAATGATATTTCTCAAAATCTTTTATTTATCTCTAGCCTTGACTAATCTTTTCAGTCAGCTTTATCTTCACATGAAAATAGCCAGTGAAAAATAATCTATTATTTTGATTCTACTATGTTCTTGAGTTAAAATATATTATACAACAATGATAAAAATGATTTTATTATCCCTTTCCGTTTATTTAAAACTCTGAGCCTACACTGTATCAGATATGTAAAGATAAAACAGGCGAACTATTGAAGAAAAGATAAAAAATAATTAAGCTCATTATAATTAAGGAGGAAATCTTTTGGAAAATAAATTAAATTTTGTATTGGAAAAAACTTTTGGGTATAAGTCTTTTAGAAAAGGACAAAAAGAAATAGTAAAAAATCTTTTAAGTAAAGAAAACACCTTAGGCATCATGCCCACAGGCGGAGGAAAATCAATTTGTTATCAAATACCAGCTATTATAAAAAAAGGTACAACAATTGTTATTTCCCCTCTAATTTCACTTATGAAAGATCAAGTAAATGAACTTAACAGTAATGGAATTTCTGCTACAACAATAAATAGTACTATGAAATTTGATGAGATTTCTTTAGAACTTCAGAAGCTAAGAAAAAATAAGATTAAACTTCTATATGTTTCCCCTGAAAGATTATTAATAAGTAATTTTATAGAACTTATTAACAAAATTGAAGTTCCTTTTATAATAGTAGATGAAGCCCACTGTATCTCACAATGGGGTCATGATTTTAGAAAAAGTTATTTAGATATAAACAATTTTATTGAAAAATTAGAAAAAAAACCTATTATCGGAGCCTTTACAGCTACTGCTACAGAAAAAGTTATAAAAGATATTAAAAATACTTTTAATATCAATGATACTAGTACCTTTAAAGAGAATATCGACAGAAAAAATCTATATATATCTGTTGAAAGAAATATAAAAAAAATTGATTATATTAAAACATATATAAAAATGAACCAAGGAAAATCTGGAATAATCTACGTGGGCTCAAGAAAATCTGGAAATGATTTATATGAAAAGTTAAAAATCCTAAACTATAAAGTTGGACTTTATCATGCAGGACTAGATAAAAATTTGAGAAATAAGATGCAAGAAAAATTTAAAAATGATGACCTTGATATTATGGTTGCAACAAATGCTTTTGGAATGGGTATAAACAAACCAAATATAAGGTATATAATTCATTACAATATGCCAAAAGATATTGAAAGTTATTATCAAGAAATTGGAAGAGCTGGAAGAGATGGAGAAGTTTCAGAATGTATTTTACTTTTTTCAAATCAGGACATTGTCTTACAAAACTACTTAATTAATAATAACGAAGAGGAGTTAGATGAAAAAACAATAAAAGATAAGTTTGATAAATTGAATAAAATTATAAAGTATTCTACATCTCAAAATTGTTTTAGAGAATCTTTATTAAAATATTTTGGAGAAAAAAATGTAAAAAACAACTGTAAAAATTGTGGGAATTGCATCAATTATCAAGAAATAGACATGACTGAAGAAGCCTATAAGATAATATCTACTATAGGTAGAACCAAAGAAAGATTTGGAATAAATATCATTACAGATGTTCTCTATGGCTCTAAGAGTAAAAAAATAAAAAACAATAACTTAATGGAAATAAGCACTTTTGGACTTATGAAAAAAACAAAAAAAATAGATATAAAATCTTATATAACTGCACTTTTAGATAAAGGGTATGTTAAAGAGTCTGATAGTGTATATCGTGTCTTGAAACTAACAAATAAAGCTAAAGAACTTATAAAAGATAAATCCTTAAAAGTAATGAAAAAAGAATCTTTAAATTATACCAAAGAAGACTCAAAAGAAGTTATCACAAAGATAAATAATTTTGAATTATTCAATAAATTAAGGGAATTGAGAGGAGATATTTCTAAAAAAGAAGAAGTCCCTCCTTATATTATTTGCTCAGACAAGTCTTTGAGAGATATATGTGAGAAATTACCTATTGATATGATTCAAATGCGTAAAATTCATGGATTTGGGGAAATTAAAGTGAAAAAATATGGGAATTTATTTATTAAAAAGATAAAGGATTATATAACTCAAAATAATTTAGAAATAGACAACAAAAGAGAGAATCAAATAACATCCAAAGAAAAAAAAGTAAAATCATATGTATTAAGCTGTAATATGTACCTCAAAGGAGAAAATATAAAAAGCATTGCAATTAAAAGAAACCTCACGGAAAATACTATTGAATCTCATATTTTTGAAGGTTATAAAAATGGATTAAAGATAAATCTAGATGATTTTATTGAGGAAGAAAATGAAGAAATAATTATAAAAGCTATAAAATCTACTACAGGAAAATTGAAAGAAGTAAAAATATCTATTCCTGATAATATAAGTTACAGAGAAATTAAAGCTGTATATGCAAAACATTTTCTTAAATAAAGTGTACTCAACTATTAATTAAAACATTTCTAAACTTATAATTAAAAAACTACTAAAAAATTAAATATGATATATGGAAAAACAGATAAAAATATAGTGGTGTGTTACAATGAACACACCACTTCACTTTTTCTTAAAAATTTTAATTATTTTCTTCTACTTTCAGACCCATCTTTTCCCTTTTAAGATTGTACATTTCTTTAACAAGTCCTGCTACAGGTGCTGCAAGTACTATTCCAAGTGGTCCAGCTATACTTCCACCAATAGTAATAGCTGCTATAGACCAAAACATCTTTAAATTTAATTTATTTCCAAGTATTCTTGGCTCAAGGAACCAAGCGTCAAATTGTTGAACTCCAATCAAATATAACACAACAAAAAATACCCTTTTAGGAAATGCAAATGCCATTATTATTCCAGAGAGCAACATGCCTAAAAAAGGTCCAAAATAAGGTATAAAGTTAGTAAACGTTATGAATAACCATAAAAACACTGCATAAGGAACCTTAAAGAACAATAAACCTACAAAAGCAATTAATCCAATTATGACCGAATCAAGAGTTTTTCCATGTAAATAGCTTAAAAATACTTCATTTAACTTTCCACCATAAAACTTTATCTTTTTAGCATTTTCATTTGAAAAATAAACATCTGTCACTTCCGAAGCTAAATTTCTAAAATACTCTTTTTGAGATAAGAAAAATATAGACATAATAAATGCCATGGCAAATTCAACTATTGAGAATGTTACAGAAACTATGTTTTCTGCTATTATTTTCAAAGCTTTTTGTGTTATAGTTAAAGCTGTATCATTTATTTTATCCAGTTGTTCCTTTACTACATTACTATCAAGATACGGAATCTTATCTATGTACTTATCTATATATTTATTTGCAAAACCCTCGAATCTTATTAGGTAATTTGGAAAAACCTGAATTAAATCTGAAATATTTTTTACAAGTTTTGGTACTACTAATAATATGAAAATAACTATACTTAATAACAAACCAAAATATATAATAACTATACTCTTTCGTCTAGATAGTTTTAATTTTTTTTCTAAAAAATCCAAAAGTGGATTTAAGAAAAAAGCAATTACAGCTCCCATTATAAATACAGAAAAATATCCAATTATTTTTTTAAAAAAATCAAAAAATACACTGCTATTATTTATCATAGAAAAGGTTGCCACAGCAAGTATTGCTACTATTAATGCCCCCCAATTTTTTCTTTCAAATTTCATTGTTACCTCCTTAATGGATAGTATAACATTTTTTTTATAATATTTCACCATTATTCTAATAAATAAAAGATATAAATCTTTTACATTACATTATTGAAGAATATCAATTTGAACTTCTTTTAAAATCCTTTCTTATCCTCCTAAACCTTTTTACCTAATTTTATTATTCAACATCTTTATTTATTAATATATTATTAAAAAAATAACTATATTTTAATTAAAATTTTTATAACTTAAACTTAAAATTTTATAATATTTTTAAATATGCTTTCTTTTATCTACTGATTTTATTAAGAATAAAGAAGAAGAAGAAGAGCTTTTCATTTAATTTTTTCTTAAAAAAATCATAATAATATGAAAAATTATTTTTTTTGAAATTGTTTCCTGAAAAAATATAGAAATATCTTTTAAAATGAAGAACTATAGGGTATAATCTATTGAAGTTAATGTGGGGAGTTAAATGATGATACGAAAGAATATTTTTACATTTATAGTTTTATTAAGCATCTTTCCAATTATCTCTTTATCAACTAGAATAAACAAAGATACCAAATTGGAAAGTTATTTTAGATATGATTATGTAAACGGTACCATTTTAGAAGTAATAGAGAGTAAATTAGAACCTCATGATATGTATCCCTCTAGACTAATTGGCCGTCAAAAATTAAAAGTTCGAATAGATGAAGGTGAACTTAAAAATCAAGAGTTTCTTGTACAAAATGCTGTTAATGCAGAAAGAAATATCATAGGACAAGAAGGAATGAAAGCTATCTTTACAATGAGAGAAAAAAATGGTGACTATGACATATGGCTCTATAGTTATAAAACCGATAGTTTAATTGCTATCTTAACTTTTCTATTTGTTTTAGGTGTTGTATACCTTGGAAAAAGGCAAGGGGTTCAATCTCTCATAAGCTTATTTTATACAGGAATAGTACTTTTTTTCATTTTAATTCCTCTTATATTTAGAGGATATAACCCTATTTTTTGGGCTGTTCTTATTTGTTCATATATAATAATAATTAGTTTTTTACTAATAGGTAGCTGTGACAAAAAAACTCTTTCAGCAATAATAGGAACCATTTTCGGAGTTGCTCTTGCCGGATTTCTTGCATTTATTTTTGGAAGGCTAGGAAAATTATCTGCAATTTACCAAGATTATGGAAATCAAATCTTATATTTTACTGGAGATTATAACATAAAAGTAGACGGACTAATTTTTGTCTCTATTTTAATTGCTTCTATGGGAGCAATAATGGATGTTGCCATGTCTATTGCTAGTTCTGCTCATGAATTAAGAGAAGCTAAAGAAAGTAAAGAAGAACTTTTTAAGTCTTGTATTAATATAGGCAAAGATATTATGGGAACTATGGTTAATACATTAATCTTAGCTTTTGTGGGCAGTTCATTAAATCTAATTCTTATGGCATGGGGATTCAGAATGACATTTAGACAACTAATTAATATGCCAGCTTTATCTATAGAAATTATACAGGCACTTGCTGGTAGCATTGGAATCGTCTTTACAGTACCGTTTACTGCTTTTGTATCGGTATATGTTATAGAAAATATATTTAATAAGTATGGAGGGAAGGAATGAATAAAAAAATTGTTAAAGGTATTGCTCTATTAGCTGTGTTAGCTACTTTTGTTTCTTGTGGACAAAAAGAAGTTGTTACAGGTAAAGAGGTAACTGTAAAAGAAACTTCTATGGACACTGGAGTAAAATTAGTACCTGAAAAAGCCGTAAATTTTACTATTTTACATTTAAATGATACTCATGGTAGAGTAAAACCAGGATCAAGAGATGGAATGGGATATGCTAGAGTACAAACTTTGGCTAATTTAGAAAGAGAAAACAATGAAAATACTATCTTATTAGATGCTGGAGATACTATTCACGGTACAGTATTTGCTGCTCTTAGCAAAGGTGAATCAGTAGTAAATGTAATGAACAAAATGAACTATGTTGCTATGGCTCCAGGTAACCATGACTTTAACTATGGATTAGACAGATTACAAGAATTAGAAAATAAAATGAACTTCTCATTAATTACTTCAAATGTTGAATATAAAGACAGTGGAGAAGATGCATTTAAACCTTATATTATAAAGGAATTACCAAATGGAATTAGAGTAGGAATCTTCGGCTTATCAACTCCAGAGACTGCTTACAAAACTAATCCTACAAATGTAGAAGCAGTAAACTTCTCTAGTCCAATAAAAGCCGCTAAAGAATCTGTTGCTGCTTTAAAAGCTGAAGGAGTTCATTATATTGTTGCATTGTCTCACTTGGGTGTAGATGAAGCTACCTACTACTCAAGTACCAAAGTTGCCAATGAAGTTAATGGTATTGACTTAATTGTAGATGGACATAGTCATTCTACACTTGATAATGGAGATTTAGTAGGAGATACGTTAATCGTTCAAGCTGGATTCTATGATCAAAACTTAGGAAAAGTTGAAATAACTATAGATGAAAATGGAATTTCTACAGAAAATGCTAGTTTAATCTCTAAAGATTATGCTATGGAAAATGTAGAAGAAGATGCTGAAATCAATCAAATCATTGCTGAAGTAGATGAAGCTAATGAAGTAATTACAAGTGTTGTTGTTGGAGAAACTAATACCTACTTAAATGGAGCTAGGGAATATGTAAGAACTGGAGAAACTAATTTAGGAAATATGATTACAGAGGCTATGTTAGCAAAAACTGGAGCTGATTTGGCAATTACTAATGGTGGAGGAATTAGATCTTCTATCGAAGAAGGAATTATTACTAGAGGAAATTTAGTATCGGTACTACCATTTGGTAACTATGTTGTAGTTTTAGAAGTAAGTGGTCAAGATATTAAAGATGCTTTGGAAAATGGTGTTCAATTCTATCCAGCACCAGAAGGATTATTCCCTCATGTTGCAGGTGTCAAATTTGAATTTAATCCAGCAAATGAAATTGGAAATAAAGTTATTAAAATTACATTTGCAAATGGAGAAACTCTAGATTTAACTAAAACTTATAAATTAGCTACAAACGACTTTATGGCAGCTGGTGGAGACGATTACAGTATGCTTAAAGGTAAAAAAATTATCAATGAATATGAATCGTTAGAAGAGTTATTAGGACAATATATTCAAGAAAATGGAATAACTCATACTGATGTAGATGGAAGAGTTACTGTAGTTAAATAATATAAAAAACCGAAGTTAAAACTTCGGTTTTTTCATTCATTATCTTCTTTTACAAATTCATCTTGAAATTTTAGTATTTCCTCTTCTATCCTAGCTTTTTCTCTATCTGTTAAATCAAACTTATCAGAATAATAGAACTCCATAAAATTATTATATTCTTTTTCCGTATCTATCTTGTAATCAAGACCTAAATCATAAAGTATATTTCTTAAACGCTTTTTATGTTGAATCATACTTTTTACTTCTTCTCTTTCTTCTTTTGTATTATACTCATCCTTCAATTGTCCCCAATTTTTCTTTGCATCTTCGCTTCTACCCTTACCTTCCTTATCTTCATTTTTTTTATCTTGTGCCCATTCCTTTTTTTCTTGCCCTTTTGAACTCTTATCATTTTTACCTTCCATATTGGGTATTACTGTAAAAAATACTAATAAAAACATCAATAAAATCTTCTTCATATTAATCCCTCCTACTTCTATTGTACTCTAAAATTTACTATTAAATAAACTAATTTAAAAACATATATTTAAAAGGAAGAGAAGATGATAAACACTTTTTATAACTTAAACCTTTAAAAAATTAAATACAAAACAAAATTTAATATGCTTTAAAACATTCAAATTTTAAACTTTTTTATAAAAAAAATTATATAATTTAAAAAAAAGTAGCTTAAAGACTAATCTTTTTCTATACAAAAATTTTTCCTTATTATTTTTTTTGAATAAAAAGGGTATAATTTACTAATAAAAAATATAATTTTATAAAAATAATTATGATTATGATAAACAACTACTTAAATTCTTCTTTTTACTAAATTGTAGTACATTTTTAGTTCTTACAATTAGTGTTCTTCTAAGAACTTAATTGATAGATTTTTATGAGTTATTTTAATTTAAAAGGAGGTTTTTTATGAAAAGTATTGTTAACACGTGGAACAGGTTAGATTTAGTCATTAGAATTATTATAGGATTGGTTACTGGTCTTATATTAGCTTTAGTCGTACCTGTTCATTTCAAATTTATCGCACTTTTAGGGCATATCTTCGTTGGAGCTCTGAGAGCTATAGCTCCAATTTTAGTTTTTTTCTTGGTAATGTCCGCTATAGTCCAACATGAAGGTGGAAAAAAAACAAACATAAAGTCAATCTTGCTTTTATACTTGATTGGAACTTTAATTGCTGGATTAGCTGCTGTTATAACTAGTTTTATTTACCCTGTAAAAATAATATTAGAAGAAGGGGTAACTAGTATAAAACCTCCTGAAGGACTTATGGAAGTGGTAAAAAATTTGATTCTAAACACTGTTGATAACCCAATAAATGCTATGGCAACGGGTAATTATATAGGAATAATCACTTGGTCAGCTATTTTTGGATTTGCTCTAAAAAAAGCTAGTAGTACTACTAAAACTTTCATATCAAATATTTCTGAATCATTAACATTAAGTGTTAAATGGGTTATAAATTTTGCTCCATTTGGTGTAATGGGATTGGTTTTTAGTACTATAACTACAAGTGGTGTTAGTTCTTTGAAAAATTATGCTGGATTAATTTTAAGTTTGGTTGCTTGCATGTTCTTTGTTGCTTTTATTACAAATCCATTAATTGTATTTTTCAAAACAAGAAAAAATCCATTTCCATTAGTTTTTACTTGTTTAAAGAAAAGCGGTATTACAGCCTTTTTCACTAGAAGTTCCGCTGCAAATATCCCTGTAAATATGAATTTGTGTGAAGAGCTAGGTTTAAACAAAGATACATATTCAGTTTCTATCCCTTTAGGAGCAACAATAAATATGTCTGGTGCTGCTGTAACTATCACAATATTGACCCTTGCGGCTACAAATACTTTGGGTATAACTGTAGACTTTCCTACTGCAGTCATGTTAAGCTTTGTCTCTGCAATTAGTGCATGTGGTACTTCTGGAGTTGCTGGTGGTTCAATTTTATTGGTTCCTTTAGCAGCTAGTCTATTTGGAATCCCAAATGAAATTGCAATGCAAGTTGTTGGAGTAGGGTTTATCATAGGAGTAATTCAAGATTCTTGTGAAACAGCTCTTAATTCGTCAACTGATGTTTTATTTACTGCAGCGGCTGAATTTGCAGAAAGAGCAAAAGAGTAGAGAATAGAAGAAATATTTTTATTATTAAATTTTAATTGAATAACACTTAAAAAAATAAATAATTGAAAGTTATTTGCTACTCTAAAGCTATCTTTATCTAAATAGTTTGAGAAATTTTATAGAAAAAAGGGGAGAAGAAAAATTAACCTTCTCTCCATAATAAATTTAGTTTAAAATAGAAATCAATATTTTTTATCTAAATTGTTTTGAGAAAATTCCCTCTTCTATTTATGAGATAGATGAATCGGAATGATTTTGATTTGAAAAAGAAATAGTAGAAACTCCGAACAACAATAACATAATAGGTTTAGATTTTTCAATGAAAGAATTAATATAAACAAAAAACTAAAGTGGCAAAAATACACTATAAAATTCAAGATAAATTGTTGTTAAACTATTAAATATAGACAGGGCAGAGCTTGTCCATAAAGCTTAATAATCATAATAACCACTGGGTTTTGCTACATCCTTCAAAACCCTTTACATAGATTTAGTTAGTAGGGGAACCACTACCTTAAAAAAAATAAGGTAGATTATAAGAGGAGGATAGCAAAGAATATATAGGATTTTAAATAAAGAAATAAATGAAGGTCAAAGTTTGATTAAACAAAGTAATTTGACCTTTTCTTTCTACAAAAGTACAATTTATTTATAGTCTTCTGTCTTTTATAAACTTCAAATCATTTTTTAAATCAAAATAGGATATGTGATAACCACATTTACAAATATAAAAACCTTCTATATTTTTTTTAACTACTTGCCTGCCAATTTTACTTATTTCTCCACATATAGGACATTCAAGCTCTAACCTTAATAATATCTTAAAAAAATCTTCCTCTTCCTTCATCTAATAACCTCCCATCTAAAGTAATTATATTCTATAAAAAAGAAGAAAACACCAATTATTAAAAATTTGAATGAATTATAATTTTAAAGTTACCTTTAACAAAGATTATTTAATTTAAAAATTTTATATTAATATTCCCTTGTTTTTCTTCACATAATATTCTATACTAAAGTTAACAACTATTTAAAAGATTATATCTTTAAACTTACGTATAATCTTTAATTATATGAAACTTTTTTTCATATAACTGAAATTTTATTTCAGATAAAAAAGGTTCTTCAA
The DNA here is from genome assembly GCA_964517235.1 of uncultured Fusobacteriaceae bacterium. Classification (GTDB taxonomy): domain Bacteria; phylum Fusobacteriota; class Fusobacteriia; order Fusobacteriales; family Fusobacteriaceae; genus CAZFBB01. The sequence continues at coordinate 7,229 of CAZFBB010000009.1, read as the reverse complement.
TCTTACACAAAAATACTTGGTGTTTAATTTATTGAATGTCTAGTCGATTTTTGTATAAAAAAATACTTGTTCTTGCTTCAATTAAAAATCACTTAAAAAATGTGAAGAATTATTATGAATTACAAATAAAAAAAATCTCTATACTACAAGTAATTTATAAATTTATAAAAAATATGAGTAAAAGTTACAAATTAGCTCATATTATAAATTATCTAGAATAAAATCAATAAGGGGGAAATATGAAGAAAAGAGTTTTGATATTAACTGGTGGAGGAGATTGTCCAGGATTAAATGCAGTTATAAGAGGAGTTGTTAAAAGGGCTAATCAAGAAGATGAATGGGAAGTAATAGGGAGTATACAAGCTTTTAACGGTGTTATACAAAAGCCCTACAACATAAAGTTGCTAGATGATAAAGCTGTAGCAGGTATCCATTATAGAGGGGGTACTATTTTAAAAACAACTAACAAGGGTGGCCCATTTAATTGGCCTGTAGTAAATGAAGACGGAAGTTGGACTAGCATTGATGTCAGTGATGAACTAATTGAAAATTTGGAAGAACTAGGAGTAGAGGCGGTTATAAGCATTGGTGGAGATGGTTCACAAAAAATAGCTCAAAAGCTTTATGAAAAGGGAGTAAATATCATCGGTGTCCCAAAAACTATAGATAATGATCTTAGTTCTACTGAGTATACTTTTGGATTCCAAACAGCAGTAGAAGTAGCTACAGATGCCGTTGATAAGTTAGTTACCACTGCTGAAAGTCATAATAGAGTATTTATACTTGAAGTAATGGGGAGAGATGCTGGTTGGATAGCACTTCATGCTGCTATTGCTGGAGGAGCAGAAGTTTGCCTTATACCAGAGATTCCTTACGATATAAATAAAGTAGTAGAAGCAATTAATAACAGATTTGTTGACGGAAATGGATTTGCAATTGTTGTAGTTGCTGAAGGGGCAAGGGGTATTAAAGGAGATGTCGTATCTAGTACTGTTGACGAAGTAGGATATGAACATCAAAAACTCGGAGGTATTGGATTTAGAATAGAAAAGGAATTACATAAAGCTGGTTGTTTAGAAGATACTAGAGTGACTGTTCTTGGCCATTTACAAAGAGGTGGAATTCCTAATGCATTTGACAGAATCTTAGCAACAGAATTTGGTGTAAAAGCTTTTGAAATGGTACTTGACAAAGAATTCGGTAAAATGGTAGCTTACAATAACAGTAATATTACTACTGTTAACCTTATTGATGCTGTAAAAGATTATAAATTTATTGAAAAGGATTCACACCTTATTAAAACTGCTCGTGGTGTAGGTATGTCACTAGGAGATTAAGCTGAAAGGAGTATAGTACATAGTGCAAAATATATTTGATAATAAGGTTTTCTTTGATTCCTATAAAAAATTAAGATCTTTAAAATTTAACTACAATATTTTGCAAGAAAAACCTGCTATTTTTTCCCTTCTACCTCCCTTAAATGGAGTTTCCATATTAGATATGGGTTGTGGATTTGGAGAAAATTCAAGTTTTTTTATAAAATCTGGAGCAAAAGAAGTATATGGAATAGACATTAGTAAAAAAATGCTTGAAGAAGCAATAAAAACTAATGAGTATAGCAATGTTAATTATGAATTATTACCTATTGAAAATCTTTCTACTTTAAATAAATCCTTTGATTTAGTATTTAGTTCTCTAGCTATACACTATGTAGAAGATTTTGAAAAGATAGTAAAAGACGTAGATAATAAACTACATAAGGGTGGATATTTTATTTTTTCACAACTTCATCCCTTTACAAGTGCACCTAAAGATGGTACAAAATGGATTGAAGAAGATAATAAAAAAGTAGCTTATAGATTAAGTGATTATCTCGACATGGGTATTAGAAGTACTTCTTGGTATGTAGATAACTTAATCACATATCATAGGACTGTATCATATATTATAAACTCTCTAGTTTCAGGAGGTTTCGAAATAGTAAAAATACTTGAACCTATGTCTAGTGCCGAAGATATAAAAAAATATCCCATAATGGAAACAGATGTCCATAAACCTAATTTTCTTATAATTAAAGCAAGAAAAAAATAAATTAATTTAATACTATAATCTATATTTTTATTTAAATTATCTAAAAAGCCTCCCTCTTTTACTTGGGAGGGAGGTAAATAAGAATAATTTAAATTTAAATATTTCTTAAAAACCTAATATATACTACAATTAAATTGTAAATGATATATAAAAATATATTGTATATCAAAATAAAGTTAAAACTTTATTGCTAGAAAATTTTAACTCTTTAATATTTTGGTGTTTTTCTACTCTCCCCAATAAAATTGGACTATCTACATAATGATTTTTCAAATTACTCTTTACTAAACTTTCATTCTTATTTGCATAGCAATATATACAATAATTTGAACAAGAAGAGTAAATTCCAAGATCAATAGATTTTAAGCATTGACAACCTTTTCTTTGATGTTTATCAATTGGTAGATTCAAACTTAAACCAAATAAAGTTTTAATCAAATTTTTATCTATACAACTTGCTTTTCCTATTTCATCAGTTATTTTTTGACTACAAATTTTTAATTTCAAATTATATTTATTAGCAATTTCATTTAATTTTAAAGCAATCTCCTTCTTTTCTTTCATATCTATTTCATTTATCTTTAAACTTTTACAATTAAAAGAGGTATTTTCATAAAAATCTAAAAAACTAATGGAAACATAATTGCAATAATTAGCTAATTTGGAGCATAATTTATCAAAATAATGATAATGATAACTTTTAGTATAGTAATCGCTAATAATAATTGGGTCATATCTCCAAATAACCTTATCTTTACCAATAGTATTTGATAATTTAATAAAAGTTTCTATTAATTCAGCTTTTTTAGGTAAATTCTTTTCAACTTGAGAATTATAAGAAGTCAGAGTAAATTGAAAATAATAATTGTACCCCTCTAAATAGTGTAGTTTTTTCATTAAATTTGCTGGGTTTTTACTCCAAAAAACAATCACATCTATGTCTTTTTTGTCAAGATTAACTTTATATAGTTGTTCCTTATTATAGGGATTTTGATAGTATACATATCCTTCTTTTAATCTATTTATAAACCAAGTTGAAAAATAAGCAGGAATATCTGTCCTTCTACTAATACTAAGTATCATATCTTCACCTCATTAAAATTATATCATATTTAAGGTCGATTTTAGAGTTAATTTAAAACAATAAAATAATTCTATAATAATTTTAAATAAATTAAATAATATTTACTTTTAAGATTGTCCTAATTTATTAAAAAAAATTGATTTTACTACTTTACTATGATAACATAATCTTAAACAATTATGTTTGGAGGGAAAGAGTGAAAAAAAGCTGGTACAAATTAGATAATGCTGGAAAATTATACCCATCTATTACTCGTACAAGAATATCTACAGTGTTTAGATTATCCGCAACACTATTTGAAGAAGTAAATACTCTTAAACTACAAAGTGCTCTTGATAAAAGTATAAAAAGATTTCCTTATTTTAATGTAACACTAAAAAGAGGATTTTTTTGGTACTACTTTGAAGAAAATCATAAAAAACTTGAAGTAGAAAAAGAAACATATTATCCATGTATGTTTTTATCCTATAAAAAAAATGGAACTTTTCCTTTAAGAGTTCTTTATTATAAAAATAGAATAAGTGTAGAATTTAGTCATAGTATTACAGATGGAACTGGAGCTTTGTATTTTTTACAATTTTTAATAGAAGAGTACCTTATAGAAAATAAAATCAATATTAAAAAACGAATTATAGAAAACAAAATAGTAGAAGAAGAATGGGAAGATAGCTTTAAAAAAAATTATAAAAAAGAAGTTCCTTCTATAATTCCCTCTAAAAAAGCTGAAAAATTTAAAATGTCCTTAATTAACAAGGGAGAATATTATATAATTAACGGAAGCTGTAAAGTAGAAGATTTTAGGAACTTTAGTAAAAAATATAATAGTACAATTACTGAAATGCTTATTGCAATTTATTTTGAAACATTAACAGAATATTTTAAAGGGAAAAAGACTAAATATCCAATAGTATTAAACGTACCAGTAAACTTAAGAAAGATATTTAATTCAAATACAATGAAGAATTTTTTTATTAGTTTAACACCTCAAATTGATTTGAGGTTAGGTATGTATACTAGAGAAGAATTAGTTGAGTATATCAAGTCTTATTTTAAATTAAAAGTAAGGGAAAAAAATTTTTTGAAATATATAAAAAGAAATGTTAAAGGTGAACATGTATTTATTATAAAAATAGTTCCTTTATCTATTAAAAACCTATTTATTTCTCTTGCATATAATAAATTAGGTGAATCCTCATATACTAGCGGTATTTCAAATATGGGCTTAGTAAAATTTAAAGATAAAGTTGTAGATGATTATATTAAATCTATACATTTTTATCCACCACCAAGTAAAGAAAATAAAATCAAATTAGGTATTATTAGTTATAAAGATAAAATTCAAATTACCTTTGGTAAATTAACAAAAAATACTGAAATAGAAAAAATTTTTTTTAGAAAATTGAGAAAAGAAGATATTAGAGTGAAGATAGCTACTAATATAGAGGAGGAATAATGCCTTATTGTCCAAAGTGTGGAGTAGAAGTAGATAAAAAAAGAAAAACATGTCCTTTATGTCACTTCATTATACCGTCAGTTAATGAAGAAGAAATTAATGAAAAAAAAGAAACTTTTCCTCAAGTTGAAAATATATATATAGAAGAATTTAATAAGAGAAAAAATATTGCCTTTTATACAATCGAAGTAATACTTATAAGTATATTGGGAATATTTATGATTATATCAGAAATATATAATGTTTCATTTATGTCATATTTTATTACTTCTACCTTTGCCCTCATCTTTTATGTATTTTTCTTTTTTAACTATCTAAAGAAAAATTGGAATTATTTTGGGATTTTTATTACAACAATATTGCTTACTTATACAATTAGTAGGTTCACTGAGAGTTCTTTATGGTTTTTTAAGTTTTCTCTTCCAATTATATTAATTACATTTATTGATATATTATTTATAGGATTTTTATATAATAAATTTAAAGCAAAAAATACCTTTGTATATAATCCAGTTTTATTTTTAATTTTCATCTCAATAATATCATTAGGAATAGATTTTATCGTCTCGTTAGCTATGAATTTCAATAGACTTTTAAGTTGGTCACTTATAGTTTGTATATCGACACTACCCATAGCACTAATTATGTTAGGAATCCATCATAAAACATCTGAAAAAGTAAAGGAATCCTTAAAAAAAAGATTTCATATATAAAGAGACTTAATGAATAAATTACTCATATTGATAATGACAATTACAACTATATATAATCTATCATTTGAAGATTTACTTAACAAATATCTAATTGAAATTAAACTTAATTCTTAGATAATGAGTGAATAAATGAATGAAAATTATAATTATCTAAAATATGAAAAATCTAATAAATTAATAGGGATATATAATGAGGAAAAAGTTTAATTTAGAATCTGTTTAAAATAGAAATATAAAAGAAAAGTTTCTTGATAAATTAACGTTAATAAATGAGGAATTCTTTAATTATTACATTAAAGACTACAATGAACAAAAATCAAAAGAATATATTATAAAAGTTATTAATCTTTTAAGATAAAGGGAAATTCTTCCTTTATCTAATAAAGATAGGTATGTTAATTATAACCCATTATTAAATTCTATAATTATAGGGCAAAGTAATGAGGATATAATCGAAAAAATCAAATCTTAAATAAAAAAGGAGTTAATTGAAGAAGTTAAAGTTGTTATATTAACTAAATAATCTAATAAAAAAGTCTTTTGAAAAGATATATACCTCCTATTATTTCTATTGTTGCCCTGTTTCCGTCTAATTGTTAAGATACAATAGCTTCTACTCCAAAATACAAATTCCCAATTATGTTTTTAAAAATTTCCTTTAAATCTCCTAATATCTCTTTGTTAATAAATTTGTGCCTATATTTAGTTATTACAACTAAATGATATTTGTTATTATAGAGATTCAGTGCCTATTCCTTTTAATTTAATTTCCAATCAATTTCACAATAAAAATTATATTATTGTTTGTTATTCTTCTTCAAAAAAACATTGATTTTTCTTAGTTTTATAAGTATACTGAAAAAGTAATTTTTGGGAGGTGTAAGATGAAATTTTATCAAAAACTAATTGGAATTGGAGTTTTATTAAGTATTTCCAATGTTATCTTATTAATAATTGGAGGAAATATATATATTAAAAGTATCCTTTCTTTTTTTGTATCTTTAAGTGTAACTATTATTTTTAGTTTCAATTATAAGAAAAGATTAGATAAGATTAATAAAGTAATTTATGAATTGTCAAGTGGGAAGGGTGATTTAACTATAAAATTACCTATTACTGATAAGGATGAATTAGGAGATTTGTCTAAAAATTTTAATAAATTCGTTGAAGAAATGGAACAAATAGTAGCTAAAGTAAATATAACTAGCAAATTAGTAGCACAATCAAGTATTTCTTTATCGGAAAATTTAATTAGTATATTAGACAATAATAAAGATAAAAATAATATGAGATTTATTAGAGAAAAAATGGAATTTATAGGAAAAAATATTTGTAAGCAAACAGCATATTCTGAGGAAGTAGCAGCTTCTACAACTGAAATTTCTCAAACAATTAACACTATCTATAAAAGAGCAGAAAATACAAAAGAATTATCACGGGTAACAAATAAATTAGCAAATGAAAGTGAAGAAAACTTGTTAAAAAATCTAAATGAATTAAAAGAGATTGAAATAAGTGTGGAAGATATAGAAAATAGAGTATTAAATTTAGAAGATTCTTCACAAAAAATATTTGTTATTATTGAAATGATAAATAAAATTACAGAACAGACAAATTTGCTTGCTCTTAATGCGGCAATAGAAGCAGCTAGGGCTGGAGAAGCAGGAAAAGGATTTGCAGTTGTAGCAGATGAAGTTAGAAAGTTAGCTACAAATTCAACTAATGCAACGAGTCAAATAGAAAATTTGATTAACAATATCCAAACAGAAATTAAAGATTTAGTAAAATTAACTAAAGAAAGTTATGAAAAAGTTCAAAGAGGAAGAATAACTAGTGAAGGGACAAATAAAAAAATTCTTGATATTATAGAAAAAATTGATAGAACAAC
>CAZFBB010000008.1:0-32492 GCA_964517235.1 uncultured Fusobacteriaceae bacterium | reverse complement strand
TAATAATTCCTTATATCTCTTATTACTTCTACTTCTTATTTCTTCCATTTAGATTTTTCTTATTTTTTGAAATTAGAATACTACCAATATAAGCTGTTACAGGTACCGCAATTAAAATTCCTAAACTTCCAGTAAAAGCTCTCAAAATTTCTACAACAATAAACTCACTATTTAGAATTCTTATTAACGGAAATTCATTTCTTTGTTTTAAAAATAAAATCATAGTAAAAATAGAACTTCCCAAATACGCTAAAATTAATGTATTAACCATTGTGCCAATTATATCTTTTCCTATATTAATACCAGAAATAAATATTTTTTTTCTACTAATTTCTTCAACATGTGTGTCTATTTCAAATAATGCTGCAGATATACTTACTGCAATATCCATTGTAGCTCCCAAACTTCCAATAATAATTCCAGCAGAAATCAATTCCTTTAAATCTATTCCTTTGAATAAAAAAGCATAATTTTGACTTTCAACATCTATATAACCTGTTAATCCTGTTAAATATATAAATATTTGGGATATTAATGCTGCTAAGGCAACTCCACCTAGAGTCCCTATAAAACTAGTTATACTTTTTTCACTCAAACCACTAATTGCAAAAATTGTTACTAAGGAAGAAAATAAACATAATAGCAAACTAGCTAACACAGGCGGAACTCCATTGACTATTAAAGGAATAAATATTAAAAATAAAAATAATATTGTCGTTCCTAAAGAAACAAGAGCTTTTAATCCCTTAAATTTTGCTAACATAATCACAAAAGAAACGAATACTAATATGAGAGCAAATAGAGGTTTACTTCTTACTCTATCTATTATATAATATTCATTCATTTCTATATCATAGTACAATAACACTTCTTTATTTATTCCTATATTTAAATTATAGCTAGTTTCTTTATAGAAAGGCATTAATAAATTAAGTTCTTTACCCTTATCCTTTCCACTTAAAATTTTTACTTTATAGATTAAGGAATAATCTAGTTCTTCTTCAAATTCTAATGGTTCAATTTTTTCTAACTCTTTTACTATTTTACCTTTTTCATATGTATTACCATTTGCAAATATAGATAGAGTAAATAATAAAAATACAATTAATTTTTTCATAATTCTCCTCTTATAAAAAGAATAGGCTATGCCTATTCTTTACTTATTATCACATATCGTCCAAAATCTTTATTTTCTACGTACAACAAAAGATTTTCTCCTTGTCCAACTTTATTATATTCTTTATTAAAATCAACCAAATTACTTATAGGTACTTTATTTATTTCTGAAATTATAATACCTGGTCTTAAGCCTAATTGTTCTCCCAAAGTTCCTCTTTTAACATTTGTTATTACTACACCTTTTCTTTGCTGTGAATAACCATACTCATTTCTTTTTTGACTATCCAATTGATTTATAGTTAAACCCATTACTTCTATCCCTTGAGAACTAATCATAATATCTCTTTCTGCCAAAGTAATCAGGAAAGTTCTATTTTTTCCATTTCTCAATAAATCTATTTTTATTTGTTCACCAGGATTGTAAGTACTAATAATAGCTTGTGCCTGACCATAACTTTTAACTTCTTTTTCATCGATAGCAATAATGATATCTCCTTTTAATAAACCAGATTCGCTAGCTGGAGTTCCTTCAATAACTTGTGCAACCAAAGCACCTTTAGCATTTTCCAATCCAAATTCTTTTGCCACTTTAGAGTTAAAATCATTTTGGAATATAACTCCTAACATAGGTCTCTTTACTTCACCGTACTTTATTAAATTGTCTGTAACTCTCTTTACTATAGAGGTTGGTATTGCAAAACCTAATCCTATATTCCCTTGAGTTTGACTAATTATTGCAGTATTTACTCCTACAACTTTTCCTCTAGTATTTATAAGTGGCCCCCCACTATTACCTGGATTAATGCTAGCATCAGTTTGTATAAAATTTTCATATGTTTCTATGCCTAAGCCACTTCTTCCTGTAGCACTAACTATCCCCGCTGTCATAGTACTATTAAGACCAAATGGATTCCCCACTGCAACAACCCATTCACCAATCTTTAAGTTTTGCTCATCTTCAAATTCTAAAAAATCAAATTTATCATCTGATTTTATTTTTAGAAGGGCTATATCTGTGCTTGGATCCGCACCAATAATTTCTGCTTCATACTCTCTCAAATCACTAAATTTTATGATTATTTCAGCTGCATTTTGCACAACATGATTGTTTGTAACAACTAAACCATCTTTACTAATTACAAAACCAGAACCTAATGAAGAGCCTTCTCTTTCTACTTCATAAGCTTCACTTTCACCAAAGAATAAAGAGTTAAATGGGTTAACTATAGTTTCTTTTATAACTATTTTAGTGCTAATATTAACAGTTGCTGGCAATACATCTTGAGCCACACTTGTAAAATCGGGTAAATTTACTGCTGAAATATTAAACAATATTAGAAATAAAAAACTAAAATACTTCATAACTTCCTCCTTAAATTAATCTTATATGTTTATTATAGCAAATTTACATACTCATTAAAATAATTATCGAAATAAATTTTAATTTACTTAATAAAAGAATGGATTTCTCCATTCTAAATATCTATAACTATTTGATTACGACCATTCTTTTTTGCTTCATAGAGTAGCTTATCAGCTTCAACCATGCTCTTTTCAAGACTTTTTTTAAATTCTACTAAGCCTCCACTTATAGTAACTTCTATACCCTTTTCTCTCCAATTTAAATTTTCAATTTTTTGTCTAAAAGCCTCAGCTACTTTATATGAGTCTATTAATTCACTATCTAAAAAGACTATTAAAAATTCATCTCCTCCGTATCTAACTGGTATATCATTTTGACCAATTAGACTTCTTAAAGTACTTCCAATTCTTTTTAAAACACCGTCACCTACATCATGACCCAAATTATCATTTACTTGTTTAAATTTATCTAAATCAAATAAAAGTAGTGTAGCTCTATTATGTTTTTTAACTATGTCTTCAAGATGTTTATTCAAAAAATTTCTATTATATATTTTGGTAAGTGGATCTATAAAAGCTTCCCTTTTTACATTTTTATAAGATTCAAGAACTTTATTAACTTCTGAATATAGTTCCTCTAAATTGGTGTTTTCTTCTATTGATTCTTCACTTTTACCAGTAACTTTAGACACTAAATCTTTTATAAGCTTATCTTCGTATTTTAATTTCCTAAGTATTATTATTGATATTAGTATATACAAAGTTGTTCCTAATGAAAGAGCTATTATGATTTTTTCCATTATTCTCTTTTTATATGAGGTAAAAATATTTTCATCTATTTCACTTATTAAATTTAGATTAAAATCTTTAAGTGGAAATTGCATATAAAATTTTTTTTTGATTATTTGAACATTTGGTAATTTTTTTACTTCTATTTCTTCTACTATGTTTGATAAATCTACATGTTCATTCAGAAGTATTTCTTTATTATTGTTGATTAAAAGGAAATTATCTAAATTACTCGGACCAATATTGTTTAAGCTATCAATAAGTTCATTTATAGATACTCCAAGAGCTATTACTCCAAGTAATTTCCCACTATTATCTATAAGTGTTTTACTAAGCATTATTGTATTATTATTATTAAAAGGATTTTTATAAGTTTGGAAATAAGTAATTTGATTTCCCAATTTAGTATTTTTATACCATTCTGTATTTCTTGGATCTAATACAGGTCTTACATTTTTTTTTGGAAGATAGAATAAACTCCCATCATTTCCACCATAATAAAAATTAAGCATCTTATTATCAAAGTTTAAAAAAGCAAAATCTTCTACTGTAAATTCTTCCTTTTCTAATATAATCTTTCGCGCTTTTTCATAAGTGTAATTAAAATTTTCCTCTAGATTTTTAGTATATTGACTATAATCTTTTTGATAAAATAAATTTGACTTACTATTTATATTTATATTTACCTCTTCTTCTACAAAAGCTAAAGCAAAATAATAAAATAAAGCTGAAGTTATGATAATCGGAATGAATAAATAAGTTAGATATATCTTTATTTTGTACAATAAACTATTCTTTTTCATTATCCACCTCTTTTCTGTAATTATTATACTATATTTTAAGAATAAATAAAAATTTTACATTGATTTTTTCTATAAAATATATTATGATTAGTGAAACGAATACAACTCCAGGGGTGCCTTAGGCTGAGAAATACCCTTATAACCTGTTAGATAATGCTAGTGTAGGGAGAGAGTCTTTTCAGACCCTTTTCTAGGGTTTTTTATTTGTTTATTAAAAAAGTAAGGATTGATAAAATGGAAGCATATTTATTTTTTGCAGGAGAAATCGAAAACTATAAAAGTATAAAAAAAATAATTAAAGATGAAAAAAATATTTTCTGTGCCGACGGCGGAGCTAATCACCTATTAAAAATTGATTTATATCCCAAATTATTACTTGGAGATTTTGACTCTATTTCAAAAGAAGCAATGAAAAAATTTTCCCATTGTAAAAAATTAACTTTTTCTAAAGATAAAGATTTTAGTGATGGCGAATTGCTTATAAAAGAAATTTATGAAAAATATGAAAAAATATATATTTTTGGTGCTTTTGGTGGTAGAGTTGATCATAGTTACTTCAATCTTCATTTTTTAGAAGTATATCCCAAATGTATTTTAATTAACAGCAATGAAGAGATATACCTTTTGAAAAAATATAATAAAATTATTAATAAAAAAGGAAAAAAAATCAGTTTTTTACCTTTAGATAAAGAAAACATTATTGATTTAAAAGGTTTTGAGTATAATTTAAATATGAAAAATATAAAAAGAGGAGAAAGTCTTACTCTTAGTAATACCTTAAAAGAAGATAAAGTACTCATAAAAGTTAGTAAAGGAAGTTTTTTATGCAGTTTAGAAATTTGATAGATAATCATATTCATATAGATTTATATAGTGAAGAAGAACTAGATGATATTTGTTCAAGTGCCTCTAAGTTGTTTGCAGTGAGTACTAACTATGATTCTGCTTTGAGGTTAATTGAAATAAATAAAAAATTTCCAAATGTAAAAATTGCTTTTGGCATACATCCAGAATATTTTAATAATTATAATGAATTTGAAAAAATAAAAGAATTGATTATTAAATATCAAAGTAAAATTTATGCTATTGGAGAAGTAGGTCTACCTTATTTTTATTTGGACAAATTAGAAAGAAACAAGAGAAAAGAAATAGAAATTGAAGGAGAAAAATTATTTATTAAATTTGTAAAATTAAGTAAAATATTAAATTTACCATTACAAATTCATGGAACAGGTAAAAGTACTAAAAAGGTTGTGAAAATTTTAGAAAGTTACCAAGTAGAAAAAGCTCTTTTTCACTGGTTATACACTGATTTTGATTTACATAAAAGTCTAATAGAAAAGGGCTACTACTATAGTATAAGTCTAGATTACCTCTTTAACAAAAACTATGAAAAATATATAGATAAGTTACCCTTTAAAAATTTCTTGCTTGAATCAGATGGTCCATGGAGTTATGAAGAAAAAAGTAAATCATACCCAAAGGACATAATAAAAGTTATTAATAAATTATCGAAAAACAAGGGGATAAGTAAAGGTACTATTATTGAATTGAACAATAGTTACAACAAAAAAATATTTGGAGGTTAAGATGAAAAAATTAATATTATCAGTATTTTTACTGATATCAATAGGTTTATTTCCCAAGGAACAAATTATAGTTTATATTCCTGATAGTATGGAGTGGATGAATGAATTAGTTCTTCCCTTTGAAAATGAAAATAATGTAGATGTTAAATTTGTTAAATTTGAAGGAGCAAATACAATATTAACAAGACTATTATTAGAAAAAAGAAATCCAAAGGCAGATGTGGTATTAGGTTTAGCAAAATCAACCTTTGTAAAAGCAAAAGAAGAAGGTTTATTAGTACCATATAAGCCAAATGGTGCTAAAAATATTGTAGAAAACTTTGTTGATGATGAATACTATGGTACCTTATTTGATTATGGAGGTTTAGCAATTATTTATGATAGCCAAGTAATGGACAATCCTCCAAGAACATTTGAAGAGATAACTAATTATGAAAATATACTAATCATACAAGATCCACGTACTTCCTCTACAGGTCAAGATTTTTTATTATGGACTATAGCATTATATGGTGATAAATGGCAAGATTTCTGGAAAAGACTAAAACCGGCAATTAAAACTATTACACCTGGTTGGTCAGGTTCTTTTGGAAAATTAACTGCTGGAGAGGCACCTATGATGGTAAGTTATGCTTCTAATGAGGCTTATTCATATGAATACTATGGTGGTACTAAATATTTGACTATCATACCTGAAGAAGGTGGATATGTTCAAGTAGAAGCAAGTGCTTTGATAAATAAAAAAAACGTAAATAATTTAGCTAAAAAGTTTATTGACTTTACGTTAACTAAAGAATTTCAAAAAGAAATACCACTAAATAACTGGATGCTACCAGCAACAAATGTTGAACTACCAAAATCTTTTGAACATTATAAAACTAGCGAAAAATATCTTAGCATAGAAAATAAAGAACTTGTAAAAAATCTTGAAAAATGGTTGAATGAATGGGAAAAAATAATAAAAGATTAATATATTTAGATTTTGTTTATATGGGGATAATATTTATCCCCTTTATATTTTTTGCTAGAGATTTTTTCCACTTTATTGATTTTATTCAAGTTCTTAACAAAAAAACATTTGATATACTTTTTTTTACTATAAAACAAGCATTTATAAGTGCAACACTTGCATTAATATTAGGAATTATTCCAGGAGTTTATCTTTCAAAATCTAAGGGGTTTATGGCTAAATTAATTAATTCAAGTATATTTATTCCATTTTTCTTTCCAGTTATATCTACAGTTATTAGCTTTACTATAATTTTTAATTGGAAAATATTTAAAGATTTAGATATCTTGTATACTTTTAATGGAATTATTATAGCTAATATTTTTTATAATTTACCTTTGTTTGTAAAGTATATTGGCGAAGGATTAAATAATATTGAAAAATCTTTAAAGGAGGCTTTTATCCTAGAAACAAATTCAAAGTTCAGGATTTTTTTCAACTTATATTTACCTCTCATAAAAGATTCTGTTTTAAAAGGTTATTTTTTAGCTTTTAGTTATTGTTTTTCTTCATTTGCTATTATTCTTTCTATAGGAGGTATTAAATTTACTACTTTAGAAGTTGCTATAGCTACCACTTTAAAGGGAAGTTATGATTTTTCAAAAGCTTTTAGTTATGGTCTACTACAGTTTATAATATTATTTCTTATTAATTATTTTATAAATAGAAAAAATGAAAGCATAGAACTAAATAAAGAGGAAAAAAATGAAAAATCAAACTCATTTGAAAAATTATATATTATTATCTATTTAATTTTTGAATATGGTTTAGTACTAATAAGTTTAGTTTATGCCTTTTATAATTATTTGGAAAATAAATTTACATTTATTTATTTTAAAAGTTTGTTTTCAAGAGAATTTAACAAAAAATTTCCAGTTTTATTGGCAATTAGAAATTCTACATTAATTGCTTTAGTGACTGCTTTTATTACACTTATATTAACTTATATTTTCTTGAAAAATAAACATAAGTTTACTTCTACCATTATATTATCTTCCTTAGGAATATCAAGTGCTTTTTTAGGAATAGGTTTAATATACTTAAATATTTTATTTAACATAAATTATTTAATACTTTTAATTGTAGGCTATTTGGTTATAACTATACCTATAGCTTATTCATTTATGCATTACCACATTAATTCCTTTAATAAGAGTTTGTTAGAAGCTTCATATATAGATGGTTCTACACCTCTTAAAACTTTTATTTATATAGAATTTCCTATTTTAAAAGGTGTTTTTCTATCAACATTTTTACAAGTTTTTGCAGTTATTTTTACTGAATTTACTATATCATACACTATGCAAATATCTGATTATCTACCTACAATTAGTATAATTAATTACTCTATGGCAAATAGTAAATATATTCTTGAAAGTTCTGCATTAAGTGGTTTGAACACT
Organism: uncultured Fusobacteriaceae bacterium; assembly: GCA_964517235.1. Lineage (GTDB taxonomy): Bacteria > Fusobacteriota > Fusobacteriia > Fusobacteriales > Fusobacteriaceae > CAZFBB01. Next base: position 24,418 of record CAZFBB010000008.1, on the reverse strand, counting down.
ATTATTATTATCATACTTTTTCTATTTAGTAATAGTATTTATAAAAAATTAAAAATCTAGTGAATTTTTAATTTGTAGTTGTACTTTTTTTGAATATGTAGTATGATAATAATGTAAACATGTAGAACTTAGGAGGTGGCTATTATGTTTTCATCAATTCAAATTATATTAATTATTTTGGTAGTTGTACTTTTTTTGTTTTTTAATACAAAAAAGGGAAATACTATATTAGAAAAAAATATATTGTTAAAATCATTACTTTTTGCAGTGAATTTATTTATAGAAACTGAAGAAAAACAAGAGTCTAAAATAAAAAAGAAGATTAAAAGCTTTTTTGCGAAATTTATTTTAGCTTTGGATATGTGGTTTTTAAATAGTAGAAGTAATGGAAGAAGAAAACAAGAAGTTTATATTAAAGAGAAAAAAGATAGAGAATAAAAGCTGATTAAGAAAAATCAGCTTTTAATATATTTCTAAAAAATAAATCTTTATCAAAAAATACCAAGTTAGAACCATCAAACTGACTAATCATCACCTTATAATTACACATTAAATTCCAACATCAATGAACAAATGTTTTTTTATAGAAAATATAATTAAAATTCACTTTTTACAATATTTCCTAAATCTTTATGTATATTTGTTTCATTTGATTCAAAAACAAAAGATATAGTAGTAACTGGCATACTCCCTTCATTGATTTCTTCACTAATTTTCAAAATTTTTAAATTTTTAAAAAGTATTTCATATACAAGTACCCGTCCATAATAAACTTTAATTTTTGCTTTTTGAATATTTTCATTTTTACGCAACTTTTCTTCTAACTCGTATATCTCTCTATTGCTATAGGCTTCTATTATAAGCCAATGATACAAATTATCATTTTCCCTCGGACAAATCTCTCTTTTACTATTAAGTATGCTCCATTCTTTTTGTCCATCAAAAGAAATTTTAATACTTTCATTTATTTGATACATGTTATCTCCCCCCTTTAATATTGATTATAATATATAATTTAAAATATATCTAGTTATAGTAAAAATTTATTGTTCTTCTTGAAATGTTGATTTTATTGGAATTATATGTTATAATCAACAAAATTTATATTATGGGGGTGGGAAGAAGATGCCAATAGTAATACCTAAAAGCTTACCAGCATATTCTGTCCTTAAAGGGGAAAATATATTTGTTATGACTGACAATAGGGCTAATAATCAAGATATTAGACCTTTGAAGATATTAATATTAAATCTTATGCCAAATAAGATAATTACAGAAACACAACTACTTAGACTGCTTGGGAACACACCATTGCAAACTGAAATCACTTTACTCAAAACAGCAACTTATCAATCAAAAAACACTGGAGAAGAACACTTGTTTAGTTTTTATAAGACTTTTGAAGAGATAAAGGCTCATACTTATGATGGTCTTATAATAACTGGTGCTCCTGTAGAAACTATGGATTTTGAACAAGTTGATTACTGGGAAGAATTAACTAAAATTATGAAATATAGCAAAAAAAATGTTACTTCTACTTTACATATTTGTTGGGGTTCTCAGGCAGGTCTATATTACCATTATGGTATAAAAAAATATCCTTTAGAAAATAAACTTTTTGGTGTTTTTAATCATATTGTAAGGGAACCAAAGGATAAGTTAGTGAGAGGTTTTGATGATGAAGTTATGATACCTCATTCAAGACATACAACTGTTTTGGAAGAGGAGATTAAAAAAGTAAAAGATTTGAAGATACTTTTAACATCTAATGAAGCTGGTGTTTGTATAGTTGCCTCTAAAGATAAAAAACAAGTATTTATAAGTGGTCATGCCGAATATGACAGGGATACTTTATTAAATGAATATACTAGAGATATAGATAAGGGCTTAGACATAGATATTCCAAAAAATTATTTTAAAAAGAATAATATAGATAATGAACCAAGTTATAATTGGAAATCTCACGCACATTTATTATTTTCAAATTGGTTAAATTATTACGTATATCAGGAAACTCCATATATATTAAAATGAAGCTGACCGAAGTCAGCTTTTGTTTTTAACTTTTATTATTTGAGCTAATAAGCCAATTACTTTTTCACCATCATTTTTACTTTCCAAATCTAAATAAAATGGAGCATAAATTTTAGATTTCTTATATTCTAGCTCTTTTTTATCTATATCTAATTCTTTTAATTTTTCATAAGACATATTTAGACCTAAATAGTCAAAGTTTTTTTTAAGTATAATTTTAATGACACTTTCTAATTCTTTTTTATTTTCTATACTTACTATAAAATAAACATGCTGTTCTATCTCTAACTTTTCTAAAATTTTCTGTATATTACCATAAATTAATTCCTTACACCAATCTTTTTCAGAAATTTCTTCTTTATTTACCACAGTCACGTCAAAAGGAAGAATATTTATAACTCTTGATAAAGTTCTAATTAGTTCATTATATCCAATAATTATTAGATGTGCTTTTGGTTTGAAAACTTTGAAATAAAAAGCTATGCTATTCTCTGTACTTTTATCTAAAAATTCTCCATTTTTAAAATATAATTCTTTACTTTCTCCACTCTTTATTAAGTTTGAAGCAATTTGAGTAGAAGCTTTTTCAAGATTTATATTATTAATCTTTCCGATTACTATATCTTTTTCTAATAATACAAATATTTCTCCTTCATTAATTTTATACTTTTCACTTCCATTTAATGCCATTACCAAAACTGCACTTTTTCCTTTACTATTTTCATCAAATATCTTTTTTAATAAAAAACTATCCATATTATTCCTCCTTTCTAAATACATTAGTAATTAAATCTTCATAATAATTTGTTTTATATTTACTTAATGCTTCTTCAAGTGGAATTGCCTTATCAAAATAATACCCTTGAAAGATATAACAACCAAGTTCGATTAATTTCTTAATATGTTCTTTATCTTCTACTCCTTCTGCTATAACATAAAATCCAAGAAGTTTTCCTAGTTTTACTATCATTTCAATAATAAGTCTATTTTCAGCCCTTTCATTTAATTTATTAACAAAAGTTTTGTCAATTTTAACTTCATTCATTGGTAATATGCTCAAATAACCTAATGAAGAATATCCTGTTCCAAAATCATCTAAGGAAAATTCAACATTTAATTTTCTAAATAATATCATTTTTTCCAAAGTTAAATTTAAATTCTTTATTGCTATTCCTTCTGTAATTTCAAAGGTAATATGATGCCTATATGGACATTCTTTCATTTTATTTATTAAACTATGAAAAAATGTATCTTTTTCAAAAAGAATGGGAGATATATTTATAGATATATGTATACCATGTTTTTCAACAGCACTAATAACCTTATCAAGAACAAATTTTGTCAGTGTAAAGATTAAATAACTTCTTTCTGCTACAGGTATAAATTTATCTGGTGAAATAAATTTTCCATCTTTCTCCCATCTTATTAGCGCTTCAAATGCCACTTTTTTTGTATTAATATTAACTTTAGGTTGGAAATAAACCTTAAATTCTCCTTTGTCTAGTCCCTCTTTCATCATTTCTTGAAGTGTAATGTCATAAAATGATCCCCTCTTTTTTTTATTCTCAAGTTTTTCTATAGTCCCCTCTAAATAATCATCTAAACCTTGCCCTTTGTATTCTTCATAAGTTACATGCACTCGTAAAATATAATCATTTCTGTTTTGACTGTTAAAAATAGCTATTTTCTCTAGTAGTTTTTCGGTAAAAATTTTACTCGTTTCTTCACTGCAATCAGACAATACAACAATAAAATCATCTTCACCTAGTCTAATTACTTTATCACTTCTTCTAAATGTATATTTTAATATGGCTCCTAAAACTTTTATTAAAATATCTCCACGCCTTATACCTTGATTTTTATTCACTTCTTCTAAATTAGCTATATCAACAAGAAAAATGGCAAAATTAATGTTATATTTATCATAAAGTTTTATGTGATTATTCACGATGCTAACTCCGCTATTTCTATTGTATACACCTGTTAACTCATCATATGTTCTTAGTTTATTTACTTTTTGTTCAAATTTCCTATGATTAATTCTCATTGTTTTTAACGTTACTAATAGAGGTAAAGAAGTTAATACCAATAAAAAGATGTTTAATCCTACTAAAAATAAATTCATTAATATATCTCGATAAAGATTTTTTGTAAGTAAATCTGCACCTGCAATATATAATCTTCCATCCACTGCTCTTTGCGGAAGATATACAGATCTATACTCTCCCCATTTATCTTTTGAATCAATAAAAAGAATTTCTGGATGTTTAAAAATATCCCTAATTTCTTTTATTGTATTATCATCTGAATCATTTAAAGAGTACCAATAGTAAAAATTAGGTTCATCTGATAATTCTTCTAAAGTCCCTGACATAGATGTATATCTAATTTTTCCTTTATCCATTATTATAGTATACAAATAGTCTACATCTAATTTTTGTGCTTCTAAGTTTAATTGCTGGAATAGTTCTAGTAAATATTCTTTATCATAGCTATCTTGATGCATACCCAAAAAATGATAGTCATATGGTAGCAATTCCTTTATTTTATTAGCTGCAAATAATAATTTTGTGTCTATACTTTCTTTATTATTTTTATTTATATAGTTAAACCAAATTAAAACCTGAAATAATATCCCTAAAAAAAAGAATAAAGTTGGCAAAATTAGTGACATTATTTTTTTATCTTTTTCCATAACACCACCTCTCTATTTAATTAAAATATTCAAGTTTTTATTGAAAAATCCTTTAATTATGGCTATTTATTTATTATATATTTAAAAAATTTAAATCTAATTTCTTTATTTATTTCATTTTTTATGCTAAAATAGTAAAGATTTTTTATATAGGAGGAAATTATGGAAGATATTAATAATTCATATATATTAGTTTTTGGTGCTTCTGTTGTAGACATTTTCGGGTTTACCTATAGCAACTACAAAAGTCATGATTCTAATCCAGGAAAAGTGAAGATGTCTTTTGGAGGAGTATCAAGAAACATTGCCGAAAATATGGCAAGAGTTGGAGTTAATACAAAATTTATTTCTATTCTGGGAGATGATGAAACTGGTAGAAGTATGCTTGAGCATTCAGAAATGATAGGTTATGACATGAATGATTCATTAATTTTGAAAAATGGTAGAACTCCAACATATATGGCCATTTTAGATGAAAAGGGAGAAATGGTATCGGCTGTTGCAGATATGCAAAGTATAAATGAGATGAACCCAAATTTTATTGATAGTAAAAGTTCTTTAATAGAAGGTGCCTTATATACATTTTTAGATGCTGATGATCCTGAAAATCTAAGATATTTATTAGAAAAATTTAAGGGAAAAACTAGCTTTATACTAGACCCTGTAAGTGCTAAAAAAGCTAAAAAGATTAAAAATTTAATTCATTATTTTCATACTATCAAACCAAACAGAATAGAAGCTGAAGTTTTATGTGGTTTTGAAATTAAAACAGATAAGGATATGATAAGAGCAGGTGAATATTTTTTATCATTGGGAATAAAACAAGTATTTATTAGTTTAGATGCTGAAGGAATATATTATACAAACGGAAAAGAATCTGGGAAAGTAAAAGCACTTAATCCTACAGTTAAAAATGTTACTGGTGCTGGTGATTCTTTCGTAGCTGGATTAGGTTATGGATATATCAACAATTTATCTATACTCGAAACTATTATGTTTTCAGTAACTATGTCAAATATTACAATATCTCATGAAGAAACTATACATCCAGAAATGTCTTTAGAAAAAGTAGAAAATACAATAGAACTTATTGATTGGAAAGTAACTAAATTTTAGGAGGCTGACCCAAAAGTAATGAAAGTTTTTTACCTATCATTAACTTTTGGGTTAGTCTTTTGTCAATATATTTTTACTTCATAAGTTTTTAATATCTCTGTTAACTCTTCTGATAAGTCATCTTCAAGTATAACACCATATAAATCATCTAACTTAGAAAATTTATATATTCCATCTCTTTCCAACTTTTTTTTTTGACTAACTAAAAAGACTTTTTCACTATTATCAATCATAGCTTTTTTTGTAAGACCATCCTCTATATTCGAAGCACTTATGGTATTATTATAAATATTTATACCACAACTTGCAATAAAGGCTTTGTTAACTTTAAATTTATTAATTATATCTATGGCCGTAGAACCTATAAACCCTGTAAGCAATTTATTATATTCTCCACCTGTACAGATAATTTTACTTTTATTTTCTGAATAACTAAAAACCCCTAAAATATCAATCATATTAGTGACAATAATAAGAGATTTGTCACCTTGTGCAATTTCTTGAGCTAAAAAAACATTTATAGTGCTAATATCCAAAAAGATAGTATCACCATCTTTTATTAAACTATAAGCTTTCTTAGCAATTCTTTCTTTTTCTTCTACAAAAACATATTGTCTATCTCTAACACTAACAATACTAGTAGATAAGTCTCTCTTTAAAATAGCTCCCCCATAAACTCTTTCAATAATACCCTCTTTTTCCAAATGTTTAAGGTCTTTTCTAATACTGTCTTCAGTTAAATCAAATTCAATTGCTAATTCTTTAACTAAAACTTTTCCTTTTCTTTCTATTATTCTAAGTATTTTATTTAATCTCTCTTTAGCAAACATAAACCCTCCCCAAAGCAATAATCACATTTTTATTTTATTCTAATTTTCTTGTTTTTTCAAGAAAATTCAATAAAAACAATAAAAAAATTGAAAGGAATAAGAATAAATGATAAAATACTTTAGATTAAAGATTAAAATAGGAGGAATTATGTATAAATTAGTCATTTCAGATTTAGATGGTACTTTACTTAACCAAAATCATGAATTATCTTCTTTTACAAAAGAAACAGTAGGTAAATTAGTAAAAGTTGGTGTAAAATTTTTTATTGCAACAGGTCGTCATCACGTAGATGCTGTAGAAACAAAAGCACAATTGGGACTTGAAGATGCTTATCTTATTACAAGTAACGGTGCTCGTGTTCATGATGCAAGTGGTAACTTATTAATATCTCATAATCACAAATATTCTATAGCTAAAGAAATTTTAGAATTAAAATTGAAAGAAGGAATACATATTAATATCTTTTCTGAAAATAGATGGTTAATTTTTGAAGATAACCCCTTCATAGATGAATGGATAGAAAAAGCTACATTTAAATATACTAAAGGTACCATAAATGATGTGGATTTTGATAATGTAATAAAATGGTATTATCTTGGAGAACATGATAAATTAGTCGCTTTAAAAGAATACATTGATTTTAGATGGGGAGATGAGGTGGAAGGTTTATTTTCTCTACCAGACTGTTTAGAAATAATGCCAAAGGGAATTTCTAAAGGAAAAGCAATAGAAGAAGTAATTGCTATTGAAAATATTGATAAAAATGAAACTATGGCATTTGGCGATGGATTTAATGATTTTGAAATGCTCAATTTTGTACATAAGGGATTAATTATGGAGAATGCTCATATAAAATTAAAAAATGCTCTACCGAATAATGAAATTATTGATTCAAATGAAAATGATGGAGTAGCAAAATACCTTAAAAAAGTATTTAACATATAAAAATAAGAGTTAAGTTTTGACCTTAACTCTTAAATTCAAAAACAAATAACTGCTTTTTTAACTTACACTTTGGAAACTCAAAAGTTTTTTTATCAGTGATATTTTCTTTAATTTAATTAATTTTTTATATAACTAGCAACCAGTATTAAAATAAATCTCTAATCTTTCAGGTCTCTAATATTTTTTTGTACAGTTACTGAAGCAAACAAACTAAGTATAAAACTCATAGCGTAAAAACCTTTTTCACTTTTTGTAAGTGTGGCTTTCCACAATCCTATACCCAAAAAGCTTATTGCTGTCAATAATCCAAACCAGCAAATCATATAGTAAATATTTGTTACAGGAATTCCTTCATCTTTATCTCTTACTGTCTTTTGAAGCGATATTGCTGAAAATAATCCATATAACATAACTGTACCATAATATCCCTTTTCATTTAACATCATAGTTGCATTATATAGGCCAAGCCCATATGCAGATGTACCTGCAATTAAGGATGCCCATGTTGCTACTACAAAAGCTTTTGAAGGCGTACCTTTTTTACTTTCTTCTTTTATTATTTTTCTTTCTTTCTTTTTTTCTTCTTGATTTGAAAAAATATCATTTATTTTATCCACAATTCCTCCTTGTAATTTTATTATATTATACTATTTTTTATTTTATTTTTCAATATTAAAAATGTAAAAAAGTATAAATAATATCATAATTTAAAGTTGTTGACTTTACTGATTTTTTATTTCACCTTATATAATTAAATGCAACAAAAAATAGAAATCTCATAAATTATCCGGTAAAGTGCAAGTCTGACTAAAGACAGAAAGGATTATTTATGAGACAGGGAGATTTTACTATTTAAGATAGAGAAAATTTACTAAAATATTTATCACAAAGACTAAGTATATGCAAAATACCACTAATTATAGGAAAAGATAGGCCTTCTATCTATAGAGAACTTAGTGACTCCTAATAATTATAGCTCTTTTAGAGCTCAGGAGGACTATAATTTAAGAAAAACTAATTGTGAATGAAAAAATAAAATAATTAAAAACTCCCTCATAGCTATATTTATCGAGAATCTTATCAGAGAAGAAAAATATACACCTAAACAGATAGGGGGTAGATATAAAAAAGGAATAGGAATTAGTTTTAAAACTATTTATAGAACCATAGATATAATTGAGTTAAAGAATAATTTACCTAAGAAGATAATATATAATCTTAAGGTATATATTAAAAATATATTAAAAATAAATAACAAAATACCTTATGAGGTATTTTGGGATGATATATATATAATCGTTGTATTTAATTAAACAATACATATTATCAAAAAGAGGGAAATTTCAATATACGCATAGCCTTCCGGCTTTTTTTGTCCACCCACATAGCAAGTAGTTTTCTTTCTATACAAACAAACCAAAAAGAGCCAACCAAATGGTCGACTCTACTTTTAAAATAACCCCACAATATTTCCATCTTTGTCTATATCAATTGCTTCAGCAGCAGGGACTTTAGGTAACCCAGGCATAGTCATAACACTTCCAGTTAATACTACTATAAATCCTGCTCCTGCCGATAAACTTAATTCGTTTACATCTACCTTAAACCCACTTGGTCTATTTTTAAGATGAGCTTTATCAGAAATTGAATTTTGAGTTTTTGCCATACACACAGGTAAATTCCCAAAACCTTTTTCTTCAAATTCTCTAATTTGTTTTTTTGCTTTAGCACTAAATACTACACCATCAGCACCATAAATTTCTTTTGCTATAACTTCTACTTTTTCACCTATTCCCAAATCTAAATGATAAAGTGGTTTAAAGTCAGCTGTTCCCCCTTCTACTGCTTTAACTACTTTATTAGCAAGAGCAATTCCACCTTCCCCACCTTTAGCCCACACTTCAGATAGAGCAACTTCTACCCCTTGACTATTACAAATTTCTTCTACTAAATCTAATTCAACCTTTGTATCAGTTGGGAATGCGTTTATAGCAACTACTATTGGTACATTGAACTTTTGCATATTTTCAATATGTTTTTCTAAGTTTTCCATACCTTCTCTCAATGCTTCTAAGTTTTCCTTTGCAAGTTCTTCCTTAACTACACCCCCATGCATCTTAAGAGCTCTTACAGTGGCAACTATTACTACAGCATCTGGCTTTAATCCAGCTTTTCTACATTTGATATTAAAGAACTTTTCTGCTCCAAGGTCAGCAGCAAATCCAGCTTCTGTTACAACATAATCACCTAATTTCATAGCAGCTTTTGTAGCTACTACTGAATTACACCCATGAGCAATATTGGCAAATGGTCCTCCGTGTATTATTGCTGGCGTATTTTCTACTGTTTGAACTAGATTTGGCTTTATAGCTTCTTTTAACAAAACAGCCATAGAACCATGTGCTTTAAGTTCTTTTACTCTCAAGGGTTCTCCACTAGTATCATATCCAAATACTATATTCCCTAATTTTTCCTTTAAATCAAATAAATCTTCTGCTAAACAAAGTATTGCCATAACTTCACTAGCTACTGTAATTTGAAAACTATCTTGTCTTGGAATACCATTAGCTTTTCCACCTAAACCAATAGTAATATCTCTAAGACTTCTATCATTAAGGTCAACTACTCTCTTAAAAGTTCCTCTTGTTATATCTATATTTAATCTATTTCCCCATTTTATATGGTTATCTATCATTGCGCAAAGTAAGTTGTTTGCAGCTGTTATTGCGTGTATGTCCCCTGTAAAGTGTAAATTTATATCTTCCATAGGTACTACTTGAGCATAGCCTCCTCCAGCAGCTCCACCCTTTACTCCAAAGCAAGGTCCAAGTGATGGTTCCCTAAGAGCAATGACACAGTTTTTACCTATTTTATTAAGTGCCATTCCTAGTCCTATAGAAGTAGTCGATTTACCTTCACCTGCTGGTGTAGGAGTAATTGCAGTAGTCAATATTAACTTCCCATTAGCTTCTAATCCTTCTATGCTTTTCATATCAATTTTACCCTTGTACTTACCATAAATATCTATGCTGTCCTCTGTAAGTCCAATTTTATCAGCAATTTTAAGTATGTGTTCTAGTTTTGCTTCTCTAGAGATTTGTACATCAGTTTTCATTTCTTCACCTCTTGTATTTTGATTGATTTAAATCCATTTCTCTATAAGTATATCTTAAAATCCCCCAATGACAAAATTATTTAATTTCTCCAATATCTTTTCTATAATATGCATCTTTAAATAAAATTTTTGATACATCATTATATGTATTTTTTCTGGCACATTCCAAAGTATCTCCAAGAGCTACAACATTAAGAACTCTTCCACCATTAGTCCTAATCCCATTGTCCCTCTTAGCTCCAGCAATGAATATTTGATTATTTACATTATCAAGTCCTTCTATCAAATCTCCTTTGTTATAACTAACTGGATACCCTCCAGCAGCCATAACTACACAAACAGCACTTTTTTTCTTCCATTTTACTTCTACCATGTCGAGAGCTCCTTCTAAGGCATGGAGAATAAGATCTAATAAATCAGTTTCCATAAGTGGTAGAACTACTTGAGTTTCAGGATCACCCATACGCATATTATACTCTAATGAATAAACTCCTTTTTTAGTAATCATAAGTCCAAAAAATATTACTCCTGCAAAGTCAAACCCTTCACTTTTTAATCCATTAAGGGTAGGATTTAATATATCTTCCATAAAGGCATTATTTACTTCTTCTGTTACATATGGATTGGGAGCTATAACACCCATTCCACCTGTATTAAGGCCAATTTCTCCTTCACCAATTTTTTTATGATCTTTTGCACTTACAAATGGTACTATCTTTTGTCCATCATAAAATGAGAGTATAGAGGCTTCCACTCCCTCCAAAAACTCTTCTATTACTACTTCAGCACCTGCATTACCAAATTTAGAGTCCAACATTATATCCTTTAACGCTTCTTCTGCTTCGACTTTGTTTTGTGCTATTATTACACCTTTACCAGCTGCTAGCCCACTTGCTTTTACAACTAGTGGAAAATCGCACTTATCTATGTATTTGTGTGCTTCTTCGTAATTATCAAAGTTTTCATAAGCTGCTGTTTTTACACCATATTTTTTCATAAAGTCCTTAGCAAAAGTTTTACTTCCTTCTAACATAGCTGCTTTTTGGTGTGGTCCAAAGATTTTCAACCCTTTTTCTTTAAATCTATCAACTATACCTGCAACTAATAACTCTTCTGAACCTAAAATAGTCAAATCTATCTTTTCAACTTTAGCAAATTCTAATAACTTATCTATATCAGTAATATTAACATTTTCTGCTATTTTTACAGATTCCGTTCCTGCATTACCTGGTGCTACAAAAATCTTTTCTACATTTTCATTCTGTGCTAGTTTCCAAGTGATAGCATGTTCTCTACCACCAGCTCCAATGACTAATAGTTTCATAAAAACCCCTCTTTATAGTTAATAATTAATAGATAATAAGTAATAATTATAGTTTTTACCATTAATTATTTCTTATTAATTTTTCATTTAAACATTAATAGAAAATTAATGTTTAAAATGTCTCATTCCTGTAAAGACCATTGTTATCCCATATTTGTTACAAGCATCAATTGAATCTTGGTCTTTCACACTTCCACCTGGTTGAATAATAGCAGTGATTCCTGCTTTAGCTGCTACCTCTACACAGTCGTTAAAAGGGAAAAAGGCATCAGAAGCAAGACTTGCTCCCTTAAGTACTTCTGAGCCAAGATGTTCATTTGCATGTTCAATAGCTTGTTCACAAGCCCAAATTCTATTAACTTGTCCAGGTCCAACTCCTATAGACGTTTCATCTTTTGCAATAGCTATTCCATTTGATTTCGCATGCTTAACTGTTTTCCATGCAAATATTAAGTCTTTTAATTCCTTTTCAGTTGGTTGCCTATCTGTAACTACTTTTAACTCACCATCTAATAATTTATTATTAACTTCTTGAACTAATATTCCTCCACCAACTTTTTTCATATCATATACACCATCTTCATATCCACTATCAATATTAGTTAATTCTAATAATCTTATGTTTTTCTTGGTTTTTAATATTTCTAACGCTTTGTGTGTAAATGATGGTGCAACAACAATTTCAATAAAAATTTTATTAATTTCAGCTGCAGTACCTTCATCTATTTCTCTGTTTGCTACTACTATCCCTCCAAAGATAGATTTTGGATCTGCATTATATGCTTTTGTCCAAGCTTTAAATATATTCGACCCTGTTCCTACTCCACATGGATTAGCATGTTTACAAGCAACTATAGTTGGCTCACTAAACTCCTTTAATAACTCAAGTGCTCCATTTGTATCATTTATATTATTGTAAGATAATTCCTTCCCATGTAACTGTTTTGCTTCTGTTAGAAAACCAACTGCCTTTCCAACTTCTTTATAAAAAGCAGCTTTTTGATGGGGATTTTCACCATATCTCATATCTTGAACTTTTTCAAAAGTCAAAGTTAATGTTTCTGGTAGATTTTTTACTCCTCTTTCTCTTCTCATATATGTAGCGATTAACGTATCATAACTTGAAGTATGTTCAAATACTTTTGAACAAAGGTAGAAGTTTGTACCTATACTAACTTTTTTATTTGCCTTTAATTCATCAATTATTATCTGATAGTCTACTGGGTCTACTACTACAGATACATCCTGATAATTTTTAGCTGCTGACCTTAACATCGTTGGTCCACCAATATCAATATTTTCAATAGCTTCTTCTCTAGTTACCCCATCTCTCAAAATCGTTTCTTTAAATGGATATAGGTTTACTACAACTAAATCAATAAGTTCAACATTAAGTTCCTTTACTTGTTTCATGTGATTTTCATTTGATCTTATTGCAAGTAATCCAGCGTGGATATTTGGATGTAAGGTCTTTACTCTACCATCTAAACACTCAGGAAATCCTGTAATATCTGAGATTCCAATTACTGGAACTCCCACTTCTTCTAGTTTTTTAGCTGTCCCTCCTGTGGAAATTATTTCTACACCTAAGTCATGTAAGTTTTTGGCAAATTCTACTATGCCTGTTTTGTCTGATACGCTTATCAAAGCTCTCATTAAACTACCTCCACTTAAAATTTAATTAATAGTTAATAATTGGCAACTAATTTTATTTTTTAATTAACACTCATTAAATATTAATTTATATAAAAAACCGCCTAGACGAAATAGATAGGTTTCCCTAACTATTTTCGCCCAGACGGTCGGCATTTCAATCTAAAATCTACAGTCCCTGTGGGTACTCCCACTTAACTCCGTCGGTCATGTAGATACCTTTAATTTACAAATTGATTATAACAAAATGTTTATTACATGACAAGTTATTTTTATAAAAATTTTAATATTAAACTAAAATCCTTTAAAATTCAATGTTTGAACAAATGAGTTTTTTATATGTACTACAATTAGATTTTTCATTTATAATTACTAAATTCAGTTCATATTTAGAATTTAAAAGCAAATCCTAAGTACCATATACCTTCACTTTTTTTATAAGATTTATCAAAATTAATTTGGTTTATATAACCAGTACTTAACAATAAATCAATATTATAATTTAATTTAAAATCTCCTTTAATACTTGGTTTTAAAACTAACAGGTTATTTTTTTCATTTTTTACTCCATTATACCATTTGTAATAACTTGTATCAAATTCCACAGTAAAAGATTTAAATATATTTCTTCCTGTATTACTCCCCTTATCTATACTAATCTCATAATCTAATATATTTTGAATTTTCAGTGCTTTTTTTGTATCTTTCATATGATATTTTAATATTCCTCCTTTAAAATCTAGTAAAGAAATTAATGAAAAATAACCAACTTGTTCTTCTACACTAAAAATTTCCCGTGCAAAATAATAATTAACATTTAAAAATGGACTTTCTAAAAAAATTTCACTATAGGATACTTTGTTTTTGTAATTCAAAGCATAACCTAGTGCTCCAGCAAAACTGATACTAGCCCTTGAAAAATCATCGTTATTTATTCTAAACTCACCAAATAGAGGAATTCCCGTATTTTTCATAAAATATGGAAGGTTTAAAGTTAATTCCGTAAAATTTTCATTCTTTGACTGTTGAGTACTCAAAATAATTAATGGCATTCCAAAAGCATCACGCCTGTACATATAAATTAAAAATATACCATTCTCCAACTGTTTCTCTTCTTTTTTTAAGTAATAACCTTCATTCGCATCTATAATTCCTTTTTTTTCAAAAGTACTAGTTCCCAACAAAATTGTATGTCTAAAAATCTCATCGTTAAAAGTAAATATTATTCCTTCTGGAGTTATTATCAAATCTTTCACCCTTAGCTTATTTCTAAAATTACCTTGGTTGTGTGTGATTAAGTTTATCTCTTTATTACTACTTTTATTTTCTTTTTTATTTTTTTTAAATTCTTTTATTTCAATGTTTATAAATTCTTCTTTTTTTATTTTATAAAGATCTAAGCCTTTTTTATTAAATCCTAAATAATATAAATTTCCTTCAAAAATTATCGGCTCAAATGCTCCATAGGATACATTTGTTACTTGAATTATTTCTTTACTTTTTAGATTATAAGCATATATGTTAAATATCCCCTCTATGTCTCTTGAAAAGTATAAAATACCATCTTTTACAAAAGGTGAATAACCTTCTATTAATTTTTCTAATTTTTTTTCTACAGTATCAAATTTATAGATATAATTACCTTCTTCTTTTAATTTAGCACTGGAAAAATATATATCTTTTCCATAGGCAAATAGCTTTTGAAAGATAAAATTATAACCTTCATCTATATAAATTTCGCCTTTTATAGATTCTAATCTTTGTTTATCTTTTCTCCTAAAAACTCCTGCCCCAGAGTCATTTATTGCTACAAAATTAATTGCATTTACTATATTCAATTTTTTACCAAAAACTTTACTAAGCTCCCTTTTGTATGAATAAGCAAAAATATTGTTTTTTATAACATCTGGAATAGCTTGAGAATAATAGATTGTGTCATTGATTATTTCATAACCTGAAATTGGGCTTATGCCTCTAAGTTTATCTATACTTTTTTCTTTGGTATTGTAGTAACTTATATCATCACGAAATTTTCTTTGCTGACCATAATAGATATTATCTTTATATAATTTTGTATAAAATTTATACCCACCACTATCTGTTATTCTCTCACCATCAAAAGCACCTTCTACCCTCTTATACTTCTCCTTTAGATATATTAACCACTTTTTTTCTAGTTCATCAAAATCCTTTAGATTAGCATAGAATAAAAAACCTTTTGTTGCCCCCTTTATTTGATGATTAGAAAAATATTCTAGAGCTTTCTTTAGATTCTCTTGACCAAATTCATCTTCATAAAAAGTAAGAAATGAATAACCATAATACTCTGCATGGAGGTTGGTGATAGAAGTTAGGTTAAGTCCTTCAAAATCCTCTTCTAATATCTTGCTACGCAGATACATATCAAACTTACTAGAACGACCTCGACCTCCAGTAGTAAATTTTGTTTCTGCATAGATACCAAGTCCTTCTATTAACCAAGCTGGAGTAAACAACGAATGTAAAGTGTTTTTCATAGCCCAAGTATAGGAAAAAGCTCCATTAATTTTATTCATTACTATCAATTTTGCCAAATTATTTGATAGATAATATTCTATCCAATTTTCAAAATTCTTTTCATATCTAAATCTCTTATTAATATTAGGATGTAAAATTATACTTTTATAATCAATTTTTGATTCAGATACATCATCATTATTTCTGTATATAATTAGGAATTTTTCTTTAGGATAAAAGTTAAAATAATCATATTGTAATTTTGCAACTCTATCTCCTATATGAGCTACTTCTACTATCATATCTTCTATCCCTTGTGGATATATTATTCTAAAATAATCAGTTTCTATTTCCTTTAACTTTCCATAAGCTAAAAAATTTATAAAAATCATAGTAATAAATATTAATTTTTTCATTATTTCCCCCTTATTAAAGTTTATTCAATAAATAAAATACTTATCATCTTATTACTTAGGGGATTGAATTCTATATATTCTAATATTTTCATATAAATTCTTTCATTAGTAACTATATATTAATAATAACTTCCTTACCAGATTTTTTTTGGATGATGACAGAATATTTTTTTACCATTTTTATGCATTTATTAGCAGTCAGTATTTTAAAACATTAGATAATTTTTCAAGAACCTAGTAGTCTCTTCGTCCTATTTACAATTTCCTAAAATATAACAGTTATATAAAGTTGACTTTAAATTTAAAAATATATATGATTTATCATTATCTTATATTCTCTATGAATAACATAATTATTCTAATTTAAAACACTACTTTTCCTCTATTACCTTCATATTGTTAAACACCATCTAACCCTTTACCGCATTAGTAAATATTCGCTCTCTATTTCTTGGATATAACCTTACAAAACATGCCCTTCCTTTAAATAATTACATCGTTTAGACCAAGTGATTTTCTTAATTATATATAAACAATTCCCTCTGTATTTCATCTATGTATTCTTAATTACACAAAATTTCCTTTAATATAGAAAAGTTAAAATATTTATTTGCTTTCAAAAATCAGCATATAGTTATTTTTTTCATATTATTTTTAATTTTTACTATATTTTTTTTGTAAATTTCAGTTGCTTTTTCTCCTCTGTATACCCACACTTTCTATAAAATTTATGTGCCTCTACCCTCTCTATTCCTGTTTTTAATATTACTCCTTCATATTCATTCCTACTAGCTTCAACTTCAAGATAATTTAATAACTTTTTACCTATACCATCTTTTCTATAATTTTTACTAATTACCAAACCTAATATATTTATGAGTTTATCTGAAAAAAGTAATTGATAGCTACTTCCATGAATATAACCTATAACTTTCCCATTAGCAACATAGACATACAAATACTCCTCTTTATTCTTCAATAGTTTATTTATATTGTCTTTTGTTTTGTTTAAAGTATATGTATACATCAATTCCTTATTCAACTGGTGTATATCTTCATAATCATCACATTCCATTTTTCTTATCATTAACTCTCCTCCATTCTAAAAATATAATCTAACTTGTCTTCTAGCCTATTTCATATCAAAATCAATTCTTTTTAAAATTATGACACCAATGATTTTATCCCCTATAAAAATATCAAAAGTTTTATGCCGTCAAATTTCCCCCTTACTTTATCATTCATTTTATCTATCTTTTTTTATTTGTGTTATCCCCAATTGGGACTAGTTATATTCTTTTTCTTGTTCATGAGATTTCTTCCCTTTTGGTTTCAAAATACCCTCCAAAAAATTTAATTTTAGCAAGTTATTTCCAATTATGATATTACCACATTTTTTTAACCTCCTAAAATATTATTAAATAGTTTTCTTACTTAATTTGAAAAGATAAACTTCTCTATTTATTTATAAAAACATAATACTTTATAAATGAAATGATTCTTTTGAAAATAGATAGAAAATTTTATATAATAAATTAGCAAATTATAAATTCAACTTAAATATTATTACTCTTTTAATTGAACTGGGAGCTAATAATACTTCTATACAAATTTTTTTCATGTTTACTAAAGTTAAAAAGTTAAATATATTATATAAATATTGCAAGTCATCAAATATCATTTATTTTTAATGATTTTATTATATTTTTCTCTTATACATCTCTATAAAAAGTTTAAATTAAGCTAATATAATGAACCTTAATGATTATATATTCTTTAAGCTTCTAGGTTTGACTTTTAAAATCTATTAAATAAAATGATTACTCACTCTCACTTTCTATATAAGCATTTGATTTTTTATTTAATAATAAGGATTTTATCTTACATAGACTTAGTTCTATATTTTGGAAATATTATATTATTTTTTATTAAAATGCAATATTGGAAAATTTTATAAAATTAAACGAGGAGATAAAAATGAAAGAATTATCTGTACACTTACTTACAAATATAGCTTATCTGACATCAATTATATTTTTTATATCTAAAAGTAAAATTTCTTCCAAACTACTTACAAAAGAAAAGTTTAAAAGGAGTGAAAAGGTACTTCTAATTATCTTTTTTTCATTAGCTTCTATAGTTGGTACATATATAGGTGTAGATTATAAAGGTGCAATAGCTAATACGAGAAATATAGGAGTAATTGCAGGAGGGTTAATAGGAGGACCTATAGCTGGAATAATAATTGGATTATTAGCAGGAATCCATAGATACCTCATTGATTTAGAGGGAATAACTTCCTTACCCTGTTCTTTAGCAACAATTTTAGGCGGACTATTCTCAGGAATTTTTTACAAAATTGTTAATAAGAAAAATAGAAAATATTGGGGATTCCTATTAGGTTTGTTAATAGAAAATATAAGCATGTTATTTATTATATTACTAGTGAATCCAAGTGATTTAGGTGTAGAAATAGTATCAAAAATTTATCTTCCTATGGTTTTATTAAATGCTTTTGGTATTTTTATAGTTATTGTCCTAATTGAAGATATTTCAAATGAACAAGAAAAGGAAGTGGGAAAACAAATTAAATTAGCAATGGATATAGCAACTCAAACCCTTCCTTATTTTAGGCGACCAACAAAGGAATCAACAACAAAAGTATGTGAAATAATACAAAAAAATTTGAATGCTCAGTTGGTAGCAATAACTAATCGAAAGGTGGTTGTTGCAAGTGCAGCACAAGATAACACCTATGAAATAAATCATAGGGAAATAAGAAGTGAATACACTAAAAGAGTTATTAGAGAAGGGAAATTATTATTTAGCCAGCAAGATTTGGATAAAAATGAAATGTTCTATTATAATTCTAAAATCCAATCAGTAATAATAGCGCCTCTCATTACTGATGGAAAAGTGGAAGGAACATTAAAATTATACTTTAATAAAAGTAGTTATATTACCGATAGAAATAGATATTTGATTGAAGGGTTATCTCAATTAATATCAAATCAAATGGAATTGAGCCAAATTGAACAATTGAAAGAAATGGCTGCTAAATCAGAAATTAAAGCCTTACAAGCACAAATTAGTCCACATTTTTTATTTAATACCCTTAATGCAATAAGTTCTTTTATACGTTTTGATTCAAAGAAAGCTAGAGAACTTATTCAAAATTTAGCTGTATATCTTAGATATACTATAGAAGACAAATCTGAATTAGTAACTTTAAAAGAAGAGCTTAATCAGATAAAAGCTTATTCTAATATCGAATTGGCCAGATTTAAAGGAAATTTGATAGTTGAATATCATATTCCTCAAGAAGCATTAGATATAAAATTACCTCCATTAACCCTACAACCACTGGTTGAAAATGCAATTAAACACGGTGCCTTAACAAGTATAGATATAGGAAGAGTTTTAGTAGAAGTTCTTGATAAAAAAGATAAATTTAAAATAGTTATTAGTGATAATGGAATAGGAATAGATCCTTCCAAGATAGAGGCTCTCTACAAGGGAGAAAGAATAGATAACCGTATTGGTTTATATAATGTTCATCGTAGGTTATCACTGCTCTATGGAAAAGGTTTGAAAATAGAAAGAATAAATGGAACAAAAATATCATTTGAATTAGAAAAAGAGGATGAAAAATGAAATGTATAATTGTTGAAGATGAATTTCCAGCAAGGGAAGAATTGAAATTTTATTTAGAAAAAAAACAAATGAAATTAAAAGGTGAATTCTCAAATAGCCAAGATGCTCTTATATACATGAATAGTAATGAAGTCGATGTTGTATTTTTAGATATTAATATGTCAGGATTAGATGGAATAAGTTTAGCTAGAGTATTACAACAATTTCAAGTTAAACCCAAAATAGTATTTACTACAGCTTATAAACAATACGCTGCTGAAGCTTTTGAATTGGAGGCATTTGATTATTTGTTAAAACCCTATACTGAAGAAAGAATTAGCAAGTGTATCTCAAAACTTCTACTCGATTACTGTTCAGAAGAAAGTGTAGCTAATTCTTCAGTTTGCCAATATAATAAAATTACTTTATGGGCTGGAAATAAAATGGTTGTTGTAGAAATGAATCAAATATTATTTGTTGAAGCTTGTGAGAGAGAAAGTAAAGTTTTTATTAATGATAATAAAGTGTTAATGTCTAAGTTGGCCATATCTAAGTTTGAACAAATTTTACCAAAGGAAAATTTTTTTAAGAGTCATAGAAGTTATATCGTAAATGTTGAATATATTAAAGAAATTATACCTTGGTCAAATTCAACTTACATGTTGAGAATAGGCAAAAGTAAAAGAAATATACCAGTAAGTAGAAATAAATTAAAAGAATTTAGAAAAATAATGCATATAAAATAAATATACGAGCAAATATTGCTAATACAACCTCTTAAATAATTTCTCTTTTACCAGTATTGTATTACTATAAATAAAAAATTTGAATTTGGAAAAAAAAACATTGTCTCTACTATTATTTTAGAAAACTATAAAAGATTCTTTGAAACTAAATCACACTTAGTTCCTTCTAAAAACATCAAGAATATTATAGATACTATTAAGATGAAACCTTGGAAAGACACTAAATTAGCTTTTTCTCACACATTTGTTCTAAAAGCTATGAATTTCATAAAATTGTCTTTTCTTGTAAGTCTCGATTTTGTAATTCTTGTGATAAATTTATGCTGATAAATTGGTTGAAAAACAAAAAGACCTTATAGTAGATGTTAATCATCGACATATGGTCTTTACTATCTCCCATAAATTTAGATTCCTTCTCTATAAGATCTTTTCTATTATCAAGTCTCTTTTTAATGCTCCTTTTATATTACTCCAAACTCTCTTAATTCTGCTTTTAAAATTACTAAGAAACCTCTTAAAAAATTTCTTAAACTTACCAAAAAAATTCTAAACCTACTTTCATTTGTGTTCTCCATACTTTTGATAGAGACTTTAAATTTAATATTTTAATGATGAATCTAATCCATGATAATTTATTTTAATAATATTTTAATAACATTTTAAAATATACTTTTTTTTGCTATTTAAATTTTCTTTTTTTAGTTTAATTTTAACTTTTACTTATATTTATACAAAAAAATATGATTTCCAAAGGATTTAAAATGCACTTTATGTATAAATAGTGTATTTGGTGTTCTGAAATTTTAATTTGATTCTGATATTATTTATTATTTTCCAATATGAAAGTATACTCGATATATATCTAATATTTAAGAGGAGGTTGGTTATGATTAGTTTCATTTTATCAATAGTGGCATTAATTTTAGGTTACATTTTTTATGGAAAGTTTGTTGAGAGAGTTTTTGGAGTAGAAGACAGAGAAACTCCAGCAAAAAGACTTTCAGATGGAGTAGATTATGTAGAAATTGATTGGAAGAAAGCATTTTTAATTCAGTTTCTTAATATAGCAGGGCTTGGTCCTATATTTGGGGCTATAGCAGGAGCTCTTTGGGGTCCTGCAGCATTTTTATGGATAGTATTTGGCTGTATATTTGCAGGAGCTGTTCATGACTATTTATCAGGAATGCTATCTGTTCGACACGATGGAGCTTCTATTGCTGAAATAGTCGGTATATATCTAGGAAAAAATGCAAGAAATATTATGCGTATATTTTCAATAATATTACTATTATTAGTAGGAGTAGTATTCGTAAGTGGTCCAGCTAATATTCTCAGTAATATGACCAATACAGACAGATTAATTTGGTTAACAGTTATTATTGTATATTACCTCATAGCAACTGTTTTACCAATAGATAAGTTGATAGCGAAAATTTATCCGTTATTTGGAGCATCACTTATTATAATGGGTGTTGGAATTACTGCTGGTTTACTCATTAAAGGATATCATATACCAGAAATTTCACTAGAGAATCTTCATCCTAAAGGAACTGCTATATTTCCGTTCCTATTTGTTACTATAGCTTGTGGAGCAATATCAGGATTCCACGCAACACAATCACCAATGATGGCTAGATGTTTAAAGAATGAAAAGGAAGGAAGAAGAGTATTTTATGGTTCAATGATAGCAGAAGGTGTTGTTGCACTTGTCTGGGCAGCAGCAGCAATGAGTTTCTTTGGAGGAACACAAGGATTATTAGCAGCAGGAACTCCGGGTGTAGTAGTAAATACAATATCAAACTCATTATTAGGAAAAGTTGGAGGGATATTAGCTATATTCGGTGTAGTAGCATGCCCAATAACTTCTGGAGATACTGCATTTAGAAGTGCTAGACTGTCAATAGCAGATGCTTTTAAAATAGATCAAACTAGTAGTAAAAACAGATTTATTATAGCTATACCTTTATTCGTATTAGGAGTAGCTTTATGTTTCATAGATTTTAGCATAATTTGGAGATATTTTGCATGGTCTAATCAGACTCTTGCAACTATTGCACTATGGGCTGGAGCACTTTATTTATCAAGTAAAAATAGGTTACACTGGATAGCAAGTATCCCTGCTACATTTATGACTTGTGTAATAACATCATATATTTTAATTGCGCCAGAAGGATTTAAGTTAGCACCAACAATAGCTTATCCAGTAGGAATTGCCGTGGGAATAAGTTCTTTTGTGGCATTTATGATTAAACAAAATAATTATAAGAAAAGCGAAAGTTTAGCTTAAAATTAATATTCTAAAGGAAAAATTAAATTAGATAATTATTCGAAAGGTGATTCTAAATTTTAGTGTCACCTTTTTAACTCAAAAATATAAAAAGCAATTATTAGAAGCCTTATTAAAGAATCATTGAGAATCAACACAGATTTATACTAGTTTTTTTTATGAAGATATCTAGGATTTCTTCTCTTTTCATTCCTCGTTCTCTTAAATCAAGTATTTTCAAAATAACATGTTTTTTATTCTTTAATCTTTCCTCTTCCATAATTTCTCCTAATTTCTTTTCTTTTTCTTTTATAAAGTTTAAATAATTATGAACGGTGTATAATCAAAACAAGTGCACCACTTAAATAAAAAAATATCCCTCATAAAGAAAATCTTGTAAAATGTAATCACTACAAAAACACATACAAGGAGAATCTTTATGAAGGAATATGAACATCTTAACATAATTGAAAGAGAAAAGATAGCAATTCTTAAAGCAAAGGGGTATAGCAATAGGGAAATTGCAAGAAGACTAAACCGTTGAAAGCTGATTTAGTTATTAGTAAAGGGAAAAAAGAAGGTTTGCTAATACTAGTTGATATATATAGCAGATACTCTATAGTTGAAAAGGTAGAAGATAAGAAAGCAGAAACTATTATCGAAGCTTTTAAGAGAGGATTTAAAGGGATTCCAAAGGAATATATTAGAAACTATTACTGTAGATAACGGAAAAGAATTTGCAGGCTTTAAAGAAGTAGAGAAGGAATTATCTGTCGAAATATATTTCTGTGCTCCATATTCACCATGGGAAAAAGTAAAGTAGAGCGCTTGACATGACACACCACCTTTCTATTAAAAATTAAATTATAACTATTTTTTCTATTAAAAAATGAGTAATACAAAATTACAAAAGTTACTAACACTGTATTTATAGAACTAAAAATATGCAAAAAAACTATCTAAAAAGAGAGTTTTGAGACTGTAGACAAATAAAATTTTCTTAAAAAAAGTTTTATTTTTTTTTTTATTTAGATGTACCTATATAAGAAATTTAAATTAAGTTAACGAAAGGATCCTCAAGAATTGGGAGCTATTTGAGCTCCTTAAGAGCGAGTTTTGAAATTTAGTGACTATAGTGATTACTTAAT
>CAZFBB010000007.1:0-32545 GCA_964517235.1 uncultured Fusobacteriaceae bacterium | reverse complement strand
TGACCTCCACAGTGCAAGTGTGGCGCTCTCCCAAACTGAGCTATAGCCCCATAAATATTATTATGGTAGGGCGTAGGGGAATCGAACCCCTGTTGCCAGGATGAAAACCTGGAGTCCTAACCACTAAACGAACGCCCCATATGGTGCGAAGGGAGGGACTTGAACCCTCACGTCATAGACACTAGATCCTAAGTCTAGCGCGTCTGCCAATTCCGCCACCCTCGCGACAAGGATAATATTATCATAAACTCATGACAGTGTCAATTATTTTTTATTAATTTTCATTAAAAATAAAAGACACAAACACTATCCTTTCCTTTTTCCTGTCTTACTTAATCTACTATCACTTCATATGGCATCATAAAATTAAATTTATTATTTAACTCATTATAAAATTCCATGTTTCTTTCTATACCTTCAAATTCATCTATGACCTTGTACTTTGATTTAATAAAATTAAAATTCATTAGATAATCTATTTCATTCATACTACTTTCCAAGTTGACAACTTGATAATCTATCAAATTAAGCTCTTTAGCCAAATCTTCTATAGCAGACTCTAATGTACCTATTTCATCAACCAAACCAATTTCTTTTGCTTCTTCTCCAGTATATACCTTCCCTTGGGCAATATTTTCTATCTCTTCTACCTTCATTCCTCTACCTCTAGCAACTCTTCTTTTAAACTCATCATAAGTTCTATTAGCTGAATTACGAAGCAATTCTATCTCTTCTAGTGATGATTCTTCTGTCAAATCAAATATATCAAGAGTTTTTCCTCTACTTATACTTTCCCAATTAAGACCTATTTTTTTGTAAAATTCTTCTAAATTAAATGACATCATTACTACTCCTATAGAACCAGTAATAGTGTTTTTATTTGCAAAAATTTTATTTGCATTAGAAGAAATATAGTATCCTCCAGAAGCTGCAACAGAACTCATTGAAACATAAAATGGTTTTACTTCCTTTAGTTTATTCAATTTTTCTACTATTATTTCCGAAGCAAGTGCAGAACCTCCTGGTGAATCAATACGCAAAACAACACCTTTTATACTATCATCTTCCATAGCTTTTTCTATCTGGTTAATTATTTCATATGGTGATATATAATCAGATTTGAACCCCTCACTTGAATTCATAGTTATCCCACCACTAGCCACAATAAGTGCTATTTTTTCCCCTTTTTTTACTTTATCTATATTTTTATAATATTTCTCAAGAGAGATAGTTTCTTCTATACCTTTTTCTTCTAAAAAATCATCATAAAATGCAATCTCATCTATTAACCCTTCTACTTTTGCACCTTTACTGTCTAGCATTAAATAGTTTCCGCCTAATACTTTTTCTTTAACTAATTCATAACCAATTTCTCTCTTAAAACTCACGTTATTTATAAAATATTCTAAACTATTGTCTCCAAGTCTTTGATAATTTTCTCTAAATTCATCAGACATTCTTTCTTTAACATAATTTTCTCCAAATGATTTATAATCACCTATATGTACTACTTGAAATTCTATACCAAATTTTTCTGTAATATTTTTATAGTAAGGTACTTTTATCTCATAACCTCCAAAAGAAACAAAAGTAGAGTGAGAAGGATTCATGTATATCTCATCTGCTACTACTCCTAAAATATAATTCCTTTTATTAAGGTTAGTCGCATAACTATAAATTTTTTTACTTGAATTTTTAAGTTGATTAAGCTTATTGCTCAACTCCTCTATCTGACTAGAATTTAAGTTAATATTATCTAATTTGAGAACTACTCCTTCAATTTTAGAATCTTTTCTAGCCAATTCTAAAGCGTCTATAACCTGAAAAAAAGCTAAGTTACTTATCTGTTCAAAGTATTTAAAGTCAAATACTTTCTTTTCATTTATTCCCCTTGGAAAAGTTAATTCAATATATGTACCATCTTTTATAACAACTTTTTCTTCTTTAGTTAATTCAATCAAACCCATTATAACAATTATACCTATAAATAATAAAAATATTAAAGATATAATTGTTCCATAAATAGTTTTTATCGTAAAAAACAAAAGATTTTTAATAAATTTAAAAAAATATCTCATATAACCTCCTTTTCTCTATCCATATTTTACTATATTTAATCCTTAAATGGAAATTATTTATGAGATAATTATAACTTATATTATCAAAACTTTTACATTTTTTAATAATATTTGAAAATATCTTTGTAGAGCAGAATTTTTTATTCTATTTTTATTGATAAAAATAAATTTTTTATTCTTTTTCATGAGATTATATTGACATATAGATATAAAAGATATAAAATCTATTTATGTTAAAAAGGAGTGATAATGTGATACTTATTTATTTTTTGGTGGCTTTTGGTGCTACCACTTTTGGTGCTTTAGCAGGTTTAGGTGGGGGAGTTATTATCAAACCTCTTCTTGATACTCTTGGACATTATGACCTAAGTACTATAGGGCTCTTATCTTCAATAACTGTTTTTTCTATGGCTATAGTGAGTATATATAAACAGAGTAAAAATGGTTTTAAGGCTAATAAAAATCTTCTTTTATTAGCATTGGGCAGTATATTAGGTGGTGGAGTTGGAAAGAGTCTATTTGCTTTCACACTAAATTTTTTTTCTAATGAAAATATACTTAGTGGCGTACAAGCAATTTTATTAGCTACCTTATTAATTTTAGTCTTTTTTAAAAAACATTTACCTCATTTTCATGTAAAAAATCCTATTCTAGTTAGTTTAATTGGATTACTTCTGGGAACTATAGCTAGTTTTCTTGGAATAGGTGGAGGACCAATAAATGTAGCTGTTTTATACTTGTTTATGGCTCTCGATATAAAAGACTCCGCTGTTAATAGTATCTTTATAATACTTTTATCTCAGCTTT
Source organism: uncultured Fusobacteriaceae bacterium (assembly GCA_964517235.1). Lineage (GTDB taxonomy): Bacteria > Fusobacteriota > Fusobacteriia > Fusobacteriales > Fusobacteriaceae > CAZFBB01. Next base: position 29,660 of record CAZFBB010000007.1, on the reverse strand, counting down.
CAAAATTATCTCTAGTACTAATAGGAGAAGGTTTTTCTTCATATGATTTAAATATGCTAGCTGTAATGATACCCGGAGGTATCTTAGGTGGTTTAATTGGTTCAAAACTTAATAAAACTGTAAATTCTAGTACTCTTCATAAAGTTTTCAATATCGCTGTTTTATTAATAATATTTATTAATTTCTTTAACGCATATAATTTTTTAATTTAGAGTTAATAAGTAACAGTTAATAATGAAAAAATCAGCACAAAATTGAAAAGGAGATGAGAAGCATAGAGAAAACTTTTTTGCTGAACAATCTTAGTAGTTTTTTCTGGGAGAAACTCATTTTAAATTAGTTTTTTACTTATTAAAAGTAGACTTTTTAATCTATGAAACTTCTTTGCCTCTATAGCTTTAAATTAAAGTCTCGAAATCTAAATTTATAAAAAAATTTTTTCAGCAAATTATATAAAATTATAGTAAGCAGTCTAGCTATAAATATTCAGTGTAAGTTTAGGACTGAAAATGTAAATTTTTTTTTATATACAGAATATTTTAAGCTACACTATTACTGACTTGTTTAAATATATTATACTAAAAAAGAGAATAATTATTAATTCTGCTGAAAAAGTCCTGTTTTAAAAATTTAAAAAATAATTTTATTGATTTTATTAGATTATGCCAATATAAATTATAGAAAATTAAAGTTTTTAGACTTTTTCAGTAACCTCAGAATTACTACCTTTCTTTTGATTTCTTTTATTAAATTAACCTCTTTCATATTTTATAAATATTTTCAAAATAATTATTAATTTTCTCTTCTACTTCTACCCTATTCTCCCTATTAATACTGTCTACCAAATCTTCTATATACTTGATTTTTCTGGTATTATTTGGATAGTATATAGGTGTTTCTTTAAGTGGAGTAGAATAAAGTTCTAAGTATTTACCTTTACTTTTTCCATTATATCTAAACCATTTATAAAAAACATTTGAATTTAAGAAAGCTAGTATATATTTTAAACTTATTTTTCTATCTTTCCCACTAAGGTAATAAACATCAGCACTAGCATAAAAATCTCCCCTTACAAGGGCAAATTTATTTTCTATACTTCTCTGTCTCCCTACAATTTTTTCCTTAATAAATATACTTTCATCTCTAGCCCACTGAAGTTCCCACCAGTTTTTCATCCCTTTTTTTACTTCTCTTCTTTTTTCGAGTTTTTCTTTATGATTCATCAAATGGTCAATTATTTTTTTACTCGGTTCCTTCTTTCCATCTAAATAAAGTATCCACCTTTTATTTGCTTTTTCATAATCATATCTAAAAACATCGCTATTTTTATAAAAAGGTTTTACAAAGGTTTTAAAACTTTCACAATATTCCTTCAAAACAAAAGCTTTATCGCAACCACTAACTATTCCTTGATTTACATTCAACAAGTCACCTAAATAATGTGTTTTAAGTTCTCTCATCCTTTTAAAATATTCTACCTCTTCTTTTTTAGCAAAAAGAATTTTATTATTTTCATCAAATATATCTTTATTTTTAAGAACAGAGATACTATTAGTATCATCATAAATAAATTTGCTTATTTTTTTCTTTTTAAGAGTAAATACTACATTATGCTGACCTAACGCATCTTTGAAAACAGATTTATTATAATTTTTTACATAAACAAAACTGCTCTCTTCTTTAACCTTCTTTCGAAGAATTTTGGCATAATCAGCTCTCAACCAGTAATTTGTCGTAATATAACTCATTATTCCATTTTTTTCTAAGGCATCCAAACCTTTTTCAATGAAAAAATACAAATAGTCCATTCTACCTTCATAGTATTTTTTCCCAAATTCTGTTTCTTTAATTTTTTCAAAAATATCTTTATTATTTTTTTCTCCCAAATATGGAGGGTTACCCAATAGAATATTATATTTACCTTCAATATTTTCAAAAAGTGAATTTTTATGATAAACTCTTAGTTTTCCTTTTATAGAGTATTTAGAAAGTAGCAAATCAAACCTCTTTTTAAATATTTTTAATGCTTCTTTGTCAATGTCATAACCTTCTACCCATTCTTCCTTATATAAATATTCTCCATAATATATTTTACTAAGTCTAATAAGGCTTTCTATAAGTATTAACAATAAATTCCCAGTACCACAAGCTATATCACAAGCTCTAATATTATCAAGTTTTTTCCTCTTCTTCCCTAAAAAATATTCTCTGTATATACTAGCTAACATATTTCTCCCAATTTTTTCTGGTGTATAAACTTTATAATTTGTATTACTATCTAACTCTAGCACCTTTAAAAACATCTAACCCCCCTTTTTTTATTGGATATGCCCAAATAGCTAAATACACTAGCCCAAATGCTATTAAACTAACAAATTTATTTATAAAGAATTTTCCTGTTACAAGAGCAAATATTGTGGAAAATATGGTAAAAATAAGAAATTTTAGTAGTTCCTTCGTATCTAATTTTATATATTTTTTATTATTTACTATGTATAACAATAGGAAGTTTAAGGTAGAAGCCATTGCCGTTGCAAAAGCAAGACCCATATGTCTAAATTTACCAATTAAAATAGCATTTAATATAACATTTGATATTATAGAAATAATACTAAATTTTACTGGATCTTTAGTATTTTTATTTGTATAAAAATTTCTACTTAACAAATGATTTGCTGCATAAAAATATAAGCCTACAGAATAGAGTGCCAAAGCTTCTGCTGTCACTCCAATAGCTTTATCACTATAATTTCCATAACCTACAATTATATCAACCACTTCTTTAGAAAAGAAAATTAAAGCTCCCATAGAAGGAATAACTAAAAACATAAGAAATTTTAATCCCATTTGAAGGCTTTCTTTTACTTTTTTTACATCATTATTGCTAGAAGCTTTTGATAAAGTTGGATAAACAACATTAGCAATAGATATACCAAAGACTCCAAGAGGTAAATTATATATCCTTGTAGCATTTTCAAGGGCACTAACTCCACCAACATCTAAAAAAGAAGCAAAATTTTGATCTATTATTGTATTAAATTGTTTTGCAAATATACCTATCAACATGGGTATTAGCATGGTAAATATAAGTTTCAAACTATTATCATTTTTATCTATTTTAAAAGAATATGTTTTTACTATTTTAAAGAAACTTGGTAAAACAATTATAAATTGTAGTAAACCACCAATTACAACTCCTATACACAATGAATATATGCCATACTTTGAACTTAATAAAAATCCTAATGACATAATTGATATATTAAAAAATACAGATGTACTTGCTGCTACTGCAAATTTTTTGTAATTATTAAGTACGGCACATATCATCCCAGACATCCCAATAAACACAATATACAGAGACATTATCCTAAGCATTGTACTCGCTAAAGCTTTTGTTTCTAAATCATAACCACTAACAGCGATTTGAATTATATTATCACTAAATATTAGAGTAAATGCATAAATAATCATTAAAAAGATAAATAACAAATTAAGCACAGAGAATAAAAGTTTTTTTGCATCCTTTTCTCCCACTTCTTTCACTTTATCATTATATACTGGAATAAAAACCGTTCCTAATGCGCCTTCTCCCAACAATTGTCTAAATAAATTTGCTATTCTAAAACTAGAATTAAAAGCATCTGTAAGTGCTGTAGCGCCAAATATAGTTGCTACAAAAGTCGTTCTACCTAAACCTAAAACTCTACTTATCATAGTTATTATCATTACAATAATTCCACTTTTAAACATTATTCTCCTCAATTTCTTTCATATATTTTAAATAGTCACCAATTGCTATCTCTACCCCTTCTCTTTTAAAGATATACTCTTTTGACAAGGGATAAACATAACACCAAGCTTTTTTAATTTCACCTTCCACTTCTACTTCTACCTGTCCACGCATAGTTTTACTATTTTCATAGTCCCCTTCAATATGTTCCATATAATGATCAAGTTTTCTAAGTAATTTACTTATATCACTTGCAATCATCAAACTACCATAAATATAATTTTCATTATCAAGAATCATTTTACCTTCTCCTCTATGAAGAAAAAGTTTTCCTTTTGTCTTTGCTATTTTTCCCAATGGGCTATCTACACCCACAAAATCATCATAAAAACTATACTCTCTTAATTTGTTATATACGAATATATATTCCACTCTCTCTCCTTAATCTTTCCATTCAAAATTATAGAGAGTAGCTTAACTACCCTCTATAATTATCTTATCTTTATCTAATTCTACAAGTTTTTCCCTATACAACTCTAATATAGCAAGAAAGATATATACCATGTGTAATTTACTTTTTGCTCCCTTAAAAAAATCTAGGTACTCGCTTGTCTTTATTTCTTTTAGTTTATTCTTTATTATTTCCATTTCATGAGACATACTATATATCTCCTCTATTTGTATTTCCAAAGCTTCTTCAAAAGCTGCTTGTTCAAGTAGTTCATAATAAGTATCAAACAGATTATCAAGAGTAAGTTTACTAAGATCAATTTCTTTATAATCATCTAAAACTATATCTCTACCTTCTCTTTTATATGGTAAATTATATTCACTTTCCATCTCTCTTAATTTGAGACTCAAATCCCTTATAGTTTTGTATTCAACAAGCTTTTGTTCAAGTATTTTCTCCTTCTCTTCCCTTTCTTTGTACTTAAGCACATTTAAAGCTTTAATTTCTAATAATTCTGTTGCCATCAAGAGAAACTCCACTTTTATTTTTACACTACTTTCCTTAACTTGTGTCATAACAGCAAGATACTCGTCTATAATTTGAGATATATTAATTTCAGAAATAGACATCTCTTTAGTTTCTACCAAATGAAGTAGCAGCTCTAAAGGCCCCTCAAAATTATCAAGCTTAATATTAAGCTCCATATTCATTCTCCTTGAGGTATCTTCTCCAGTTAATTTCATCAGATTTAATAAGCTCTTTTAATTCATCTAAATCTCTGCATTTTTTCTCTGGTCTAAGATATTTAGTTACAGTAACAATAAGCTCTTTGCCATAAATATCTTCATCAAAATCAAGTATATACACTTCTACACTTAACCTCATATTTTCATTTGGTATAGTAGGATTATATCCTATATTCATAAGTCCATCACGAACTATACTTTCATCTTCAATAACAACTTTTACCCCGTATATACCTCTTGGAGGATATATCCTATTAAATACTTTAAGATTTGCTGTTGGAAATCCAAGAGTTCTACCTATCTTTCTTCCATGTTCCACTTCTCCTATTATAACAAGTGGAGCTCCAAGATAATTTGTTGCTTTTTCTATATTTCCCTCTTCTATAAAACTTCTAATGATTGTACTACTTATAATAATGTTTTTCTCTTTTACAGGGGCGATTATCTCTACTTCCATGCCCAATTCTTTTCCACGCTTTTGTAGATAATCTGGTTTCCCCAACCTACCCTTACCAAAAGTATAGTTAAAACCGACATAGAGGTATTTAGCTCCTAATTTATCTTTTAAGATATTATAAACAAATTCATCAGCACTCAAGTTTTTAAAATCCTCGGTCCAATGAGCAAATACAACTATGTCAACACCGAGATTTTTTAGAAGATGTATCTTTTCTTTATGAGTATTAATAAGTATAGTTGTTTCTATACCTTGAAAAACTTTCCTTGGATGTTCACTAAAAGTGAGCACCATACTCTTACCTCCAGTTTTTCTTGCTTTATTTACTGCTGCTTTAATGAGTTTTTGATGACCCTTGTGTATACCATCAAAAGTTCCTAAAGCAAGAGCTAGATTATCGTATTTTTCAAGTAGATTCTCTAAGCCATCTATAACCTTCATTCTACATCTCCTCTATAATTTCATTATAAATTTCTTCTATTCTTCTAAATCTGTTTCTTACACCAGATTTACTAAGCCCAATTATATCCGCTAACTCTGTTAATGAACTTTCTGGATTATCAAGCCTAGTTTGTGCCATTTCTTTTAATACATCTGACAATTGAGTTAAGCCTCCATTATCCCTTATTGTTTCTATCATTTTCATTTGTTTTTGGGCTGTATTGAGAGTTTTAGTTTCATTTGCTATTTCCCAGTTAATTTCCCTTATTGTTTTATTTTTAAGGTCTTTTACCATTGTTACTTCTTCGTAATCAAAAAAAGTTTTTACTGCTCCTATCAAGACTAATATATCCATAATATCTTCTGAATTACGAAGATACACTAATTTTTTATTTCTTTTATTTGTGATAAAAGCTCTTTTTCCTGTATATAAAAAGATATTAAAAAGTCTAGTTGCTACATCTTTAGAATCTATAAAAAAGTCTAAAGCATATTCTTTATCAGGGTCTTTAATATATCCAGTTGCCAAAAATACTCCTTTTACAAATCCCATAATAGCATTATTATTCATTTTCTCTACTTTATAAGTATCCAGTTCTTTCAAATCTTCTACTAATTTTTTATATCCTTTTTGATTTGGTATTTCTATTATATATATTCTATGTTCTCCAAAGTGTTTACTAATAGAGTATTTGATAAAAATTTTTAAGTTAATAAGTTCCTTTAGATACTTATACACTCTTTTTGCCAAATCAAGATTTTCAAGTTTTAGCTCTATTTTACTTGAATCTATGGCTATCTTTCCCATAAGTATCGCATAAATTTCCCATAGATGCTCTTCACTATCTTCTATTTCCTTTGAAAGAATCTCCTCCTTTACAGATGTTGTATAAGACATCTTTTCCTCCTATTATTTTGCTTCAGCCCAGCTATTACCAAAAGCTACATTTGTTTTCAGTTTAACATAATCAAGTTCAATACTATTTTCCATAATATTCTTTATTATTTCTTTATACTTTTCTATTTTATCTTCTTTAACCTCAAATAAAAGTTCATCATGCACTTGCAGTAACATTTTTATATTTTCATCATTTTCAATTTTTTCTGCTACTTTTACCATTATTACTTTAAGTATATCTGCTGCACTACCTTGTATTACTGTATTAACAGCCATACGTTCACCTTGTTGTTTAATATTTTTATTACTTGATCTAAGTTCCGGAATGATTCTTCTTCTATTATAAATAGTCCTTACACTACCTACGCTAGTAGCTTCTTCTACTATACTTCTTTCAAACTCTTTTACTTTTGGATATTGTTCAAAATATCTTTTAATATATAACCTTGCATCATCATTTGAAATATTAAGCTCCTTAGCTAAACCGAATGCAGTTTTACCATATATTATACTAAAATTAACAATCTTTGCAATAGCTCTTTGTTCTCTTGTTATCTCTTCTTCTTCACCTAATTCAAATAGTTTTCTTGCAGTAAGGCTATGCAAGTCCAAGTCATCTTCATAGGCTTTTATAAGATTTTCATCTTTACTTAAACTAGTTAAAACTCTAAGTTCTATTTGTGAATAATCAAGTGCCAAAAGTTTATATCCATCTTTAGGAATAAAACCTTCTCTAATTCTTATTCCTTCATCTGATCTACTTGGAATATTTTGCAAGTTAGGCTCACTAGATGATAATCTTCCCGTTGCAGTTCCAGTTTGATTAAATGTTGTGTGTATTCTACCATTAGAGTCTACTAATTTTGGTAATGCTTCTACATAGGTAGATAATAACTTTGTAAATTTTCTATAATCAAGTAAATAAGAACAAACTTTAATTCCTTTATCTTTTAGTACCTCTAATACTTCTTCATTTACTGAGTATCCTGTTTTTATCTTTTTAATAACTGGTAATTTCATTAAATCAAAAAATATTATTCCTAGCTGTTTTGGAGAAGATATATTGAAGTTAATTTGATAATTTAACAATTCTTCTACAGACAAAGAATCAAATTCTCTATTAAATAAGTTCAAGTCTGACTTTTTCTTATACATTAATTTACCTAACTCTAAATATTTTTCTATTATATTAAATTCACTTAATTCAAGATTTTTATAATTTTTTATGATAGCTTTTTGAACCTCTTCATATACTTTTGGAACTAAACTATTTATTTTTTCACTTAATTCTACTTTAAACTCTTCAAAATAAGGAAGATTTAATTTAATACCTTCATTCTCCATGTTAGCCAGTACTTTTACTAATGGAAGCTCTACATTGTAGTATAATTCTTCTAAATTTTCTCTCTTTAGTTTATCTTCAAGACTACTATATATATTTAATATCCCTTCTGATCTTTCAAAGGAGTATTTTGCCATCTTACCAATATCAGTATGAATCTCATCTACTTTATCAAAATAATCTGCATAAAGTTTTAATGTATCTCCACTTTCCCCTTCTATAATTGCTTCAATCGATTCTTTAGTATTTGCAGTAATTAAGTAATGAGCTAAATTTACATCAAATTTTACATTTTCAATCTTATATTTAGCGTTTAGTATCTCTTTAAATTTATAAGTTATCCATTCTGTCTTATTATTGAGTAGTTTATCAACTTCTACTTTGTCAAAATTGACTGCTCCCAAATAACTATGATTACATGGAAGATAATAACTTTCATTAGAAAAACTTATTGCGAAACCTACTTTATTAAAATAGATACTTGCTTCTACTTCTTCTTCTAATTTCTTTAATAAAATAGTAAAATCTCTTTCACTTTTTACTACTATTCTTTTAAATTCACCTTCAGCTCGAAGATTTTCTTCTACATTTCCTCCAAACAAACTTATTTGACTATTAGTTTCTTCTTTTCTAAGATCTAACTTTTTAATAATAGTTTTAATCTCAAGTTCATTATATATATCAAATAACATACTTTTATTCAATATAAAATTAGTTTCATCCATATTAAATTCAAGAGGTACATTAGTTTCGATAACTGCGAGCTCCCTACTTATAAAAGCAAGTTCCTTATCTTCTCTAATATTATCTACTAAGCCTTTTCCTATACCGGGCAATTGAACCAATTCATCTACATGGCTGTATATTCCTTCAAGATTTCCATATTTTAAAAGCATAGGCACTGCTTTCTTCACTCCAACTTTTCTAATACCTGGAATACCATCTACTTTATCTCCAATTAAACCAAACAAATCAGGAATAAGACTTGCTTTTACTCCAAGTTGGTCTATTACATCTTCATCAGTAGATATAATTTTAAATTTACTTTTACCTTCACCCTTCCCAAACAAAGCTATACTTATATTTTGATTAATAATCTGTGACAAATCTTTATCACCAGTCATTACATAAGTTTCTACATTATTCTCAGAAAACTTTTTTGCAAGAGTTCCCAAAACATCATCTGCTTCATAACCCTCTACTTTAAATGCTTTTACTCCAAACCCTTCTATTACTTTTTCTATATAGGGAAGTTGCTTAAGTAAATCTTCTGGCATTGGCTTCCTATCTGCTTTATAATTTTCAAATTTTTCACTTCTTTTAAGCGATGCTCTTTTTACATCATAAGCTGCACATATATAGTCTGGATTAAATTCATCTAATATACTTGTTAACATATTAGTAAATCCATAAACAGCTCCTGTAGGTTCACCCCTCGAATTAGTCATATTAATTAAAGAGTAATATGCTCTATACATCATTGCACTTACATCTAATAAGACAGCTTTTTTCATCAATTCCCACGACCTTTCTAGTCAATTTTTCATATTATTATAACATAAATAAGATATAAAATATAGGTTAATTCCCCTTAGAAGTTACAAATCTACCTATAGTTTTTCTTTTAAATTAATAATCTAATCAATCTTCCAATTTTCTATTGTTAAAAATAAAAAAAACTTAAATATATATCTTTCCAGTTGAATAATGCATAACATATTTAAATAAATTAAAAATAATATAACTTAGAATATTCCCTATCATAAAAGCAAACTCCTCCTTTTTAGACATAAACTTTTAAAAAATATTTGTAATTAAATTGTCCCTATGACTTTTTTATTTAAGCCTATTTATTTAATTTAAATAATTTGCTAAAAAAAATCTCTATAAATTTAAATTTTAAAACTTTTAACACAGAGTTGCAGAGATAAGGTTTACAGGAACAAAACTTTATCCTTAACACAGATAAGATTACTTCTACAAAAAAAAATTATATAACAGAAATAAAAGAAAGGAGGCTGACTAATATTCGTCAACCTCATATTAATTTTTTATTTACACTTTTCTTTTCCGTATCTATATTTTTATATATTCTCTTTTTCTCTTATCAAATCTAACTATTTTATCAAAACCGAATGATTTTGCATAATCTCTTGCTTCCACTATAAAATTTCCACAGTGATTTGGATTATGAGCATCACTTGATAAAATAATATCAAGCTCATGCTTTTTAGCTATCTCCATAAATCTATTAAATGGACTTATTTCTCCTATAGGATATCTATATTTCGTTCCTGTATTAACATCTATACACATATTAGCCTTCCTAAGAGCTGTGCAAGCTCTTTCTACTAAATAGTCTATATTCTCTTCAGGAATATGTCCAAAAACTCTCAAATTAAATGGGTGACCTAATACATCATAAAGTCCTGATTTAGCCAATTTTTCAATTTCAACAACATATTTTTCATAAAGGTTTGGCAAATTATATTTATCGAAATTTACCTTTACTCTTTCAGCATCAAAACCCCATCCATCAATAAAATGAACGGAACCAATTAGATAATCAAAATTATATTTAGAAAGTATCTCTGCTACCTTATTTTGATTTTGAAAATTACATACTTCCATTGCAAATTTTATTGGATACCCCTTTAATTTAAGTTTATTTATAAATGCCTCATAATCTTTTATACTACATTTAAATTTATTTTTTTCAAGCCATTTTTCTTGAAATCTCCCTAAAAATGTTTCGCTATTCAAATCTAGTTCTTCATAATAAAGTTCTTTGAATTCAACAAAACCATGGCTGTGTTCAGATATTCCAATTTCATCTATCAATTTTTTTTTAGCTGCATTAAAAAAGCCCTTTACCCATTCTTCATCGTAAGTTCCATATTCAAAGTGCATATGATAATCTAATAACATAAAAATACCCCCCTTGGGGATATTATATCATATTTATCTATTTTTACTTCTATATTTATTTACTTATTATAATTTGGGTTATATATAGTTATTATTAACTAACTATAGCTTTCCAAAATTTACCTACTACGCCAAATTCAGCAAATTCATCAACTATAATAGGAGCATGCTCAATATTTAAACTTGTAAGTATTATTCTTCCACTGGAGTCCCTATTAAACACTTTTATAACAGTTCTATTATCGACTACAAAAACACCTATCTCTCTATTTTCAGGCATTACACCAGTTTTAACAAGTACTATATCCCCTTCGTGAAATTTTGGTTCCATACTATCTCCCATAACTTCTATCCCCACTATATCTCCCCTTACAGATGGTAGTGGTACATGAAGCATATACTGTGGTTCAGGTAAATTTTCTAAAGCTTGTAAACCAGCTCTTACATAAGAATAAACTGGAACTTCATAATATGATGATTCTTCCAAATAAGAAATATTACTTTCAGGAGAATTTTGAATCTTTTCATATTCATCCCTAAGTTTTTTCAATTCTTTTTTAGTTTTTTCAAACTCTTTCATAACAATATCTGGTGTTTTTGCAAAAGCCAAAATCTTCTTTAACTCTTTTTCTTGGTTTTTACTCAATCTATAAAATTCAAGTAATTTTTCAACTATTTTATCTGATGGTGCTATTTTTTCATTTTCAATATCATGTAAATATGACTTTGAAACACCACATTTTTCACTTAATTCTATCAAAGTCAAATCTTTTTCTTGTCTCAATCTCTTAAAGTATTTTCCAAACATTAGACACCTCCTATTATTTCATTACCATTATACAATATTTCCATTCAAAATCAAATTTTTTTCTTTATTTTTTCGGAATTTTTCTTGATTTTAAAAAAAAAATAGATTAATCTATAAAGGAGTTCGTAATAAAACGGAAAAGGAGTTGATTATGAATAGAAAAAAATTCGTTGAATCAATAGAAAAAAAATTAAAAAAAAGAAATTTATCAATTAATGCATTTAGCAAAGAAATTGGCTATGAGCCCAAATACATAAGGGATATACTCTATAAAATTAATAAAGGCAAAAAACAAAGTTTACCGTTTGATTGTTTTATAGCTATTAGCAGTAGATTAGATTTGACTATAAACGAATGTTCTTAAATCTTTTTTTTTACGGATTTTTAATACTAAAGAAAAGGACTGTGTGGGTCCTTTTCGAGAGTGTGTGAATAATAAAAGCATTTCGCTTTTGTGAAAAAATTATATTCTAAGTTGCAAGGTAAGGTGTGTGGGCTTACCTTCCAGAGTAATTATAGCCATTTTGGAGAAAATTGTCAACTCCTTTGACTTGATTGAAGTTAATTTCGATTATTCCTTCTCAAGAAAACTTTTATGTTATTTTAAAAATTATAAAAAGTCAATTTTTATATGACAAGAATAGAAAATAATTATAATTAATAAAAAAAATTTTTTCTTAAAAACTCAAAAAAAATGGATTTGTATCATATTTTAAGTTATTTTTTAATATAATCGATGTCAAAATTCTTGTATCTATTTCTAGTTTTATACAGATATCCTTAAACTTTTTCCAAGTTATTGGTTCATTCTCCATAGCCAATAAAAATTCTCTTTCTTTTTTTAATTCTTTGTTATAATTTTTATAGTAGTAATAACTATGTAGCCCGTCACTAATAAGATAACCATAATTATTCTTTTTAGCAAATTCTCTTATTAATTCCCTTTTTTTTCTTCCATTAATAGTGCTCATATTCTTATAATCTTGAAGATATACAATAATAGATTTATTATCTCTTAGATTAATTAAAATATGTGGAAACAGCTCTCTTACTTCTCTATCTTCTTCATAATTAATTTTGAATGGATAAATATAATAATCAAGAACTATTTCAGCTTTTTCTAAAAGGTTAAGAAAATTCAGTATGCCTTTATTATCTGCTATCACTTCTACCCCCATCTTCCTACTATAATATTTATAATTTCTACCATTTTTATTGAAAACTAATCTGTACTCATCTCTTTTTATAATTTCTTTATCAGCTTTGTTTTTACTATTAATATTCCTCGCATCTCTAAGTATTTTATTAAGTTCTTTTGTGTATTTTGAATTTTTAACTACAAAGTCTTCCTTTAGATTAATATATAATTTTATTTCTCTACTTATACCTATTAATTCTTTTAAATTTTTTTTTCCAAAAACTAAAAGATAAAAAATTTCTACTGTAAAAAAATTAATATTTATATCTAAGTTTTTCATAAAATCTATAAATTTTTCCCTAGCATATTTTTTTTTAGGAGAAATAAGTATTGATAGGTAAAAATTTAGAAAAATATATTGATTATAATCCAATTTTTTTCTTGTACATAAAACATCGTTAACTTTTTCAACTACTCTTTCATGAAGCTTAAAAGCTTCTCTATGACTCACATTCATGTCTTTACTGATTTGATGAATAATATTATTATCATCACGATTTTCAAGCATTACTTTAACGCAATTATACTCAAAAGGTTTAAATAATACTTTTATAAACTCATAAAAAACCTTAATCACTTCTTTTTTCATATTATCCTCCAAAAAAATTACTCATTAAAATTGTATTGAATAAAAATTTATTTCCTTTTTTTTTAATAAATTTTAATAAAGTTTTATTATTAATATACTAAAATAATTTTTGAAAAAAAAGATAATCAATTGGTACTGTATTAATAAAATCAATATTTTTATGAAATTTCAAAACTATAGAAAAACTTTAGAATAATAAAAAAATGACCAATTTTTTAAAAATTAGCCACTTACTTTTAATCTAAAATTATTACTTGAATAATAGTTTTTTGTTTTATTATTTTTCTATATTTAACCATAATTTTTCATTTTCCAATGGTGTTTCTATGGGAAGTTGTAGATTAACTAATTCTATAAAAATTGAATCTTTATATCTATCCATAGGAAACAACCCTTTAGTTAATGAGTGATTTTTCAAAAATTCCGTTAGCTTTCCCTTTTCTACCATTCTTGCTAAACCGGCATTTAAACGATTCTTTAACCTTTTATTATCTTTATTTACAAAAAAATACATTGGAAAATTATAATGTATTATTAATTTGTCATAAACAACTAATTCTCCATCTCCATATCTATCTACTTCTTTATAAACCGTAGAAATTTCTCTAGGAAAATAATCTACTCTTTTATGCTTTAACATTTGATACATATCTTTCACATCTGTAATACCTATCAAATCTAGTCCATTATCCAAAAGAATATCATAATCAGGCCAGTGACTCCCTTGTATTCCTTTCAATATTTTCAAATCATCTATATGAAAAATTTCTTCAAAATATCCATAATCTTCTTTACGAATTACTGGTACTCTGTACCCTAACAAACCCAAAAATAAAGGAATTCTAATAGGCTCAAGTTCCTTTTCTCTTTTTTTGTTAGTCCCAACCCAATAGAGGTTAATTCCCCCATTTAGTTTTATCTCTTCTAATATCCTCCCTTGACTCTTATAATTACTATCAATTTCTATCTTGTATTCTCCATATTCCTCTACTGTTTCATTTAACACCTCTTCTAACAAATCGTAAAAGTAATCAAAACTTTTATCTCTATCACCATTTTTTATTTTAACCATATCTAATGGAAAGATTAAAACAGTGAGTAGAAGAAATATTAATATCTTTTTCATAAACCACCTCAACAATGTCTTTTCCTCTATTATACAATTTTTATTTTTTTTTGCAAAGAAAATTCAATCTTACTTTAATAACATTCTTTTCTCCAGAAACAAAAGGAACTAAACAAATAGTTAGTCCCTAATTTTTTTCACAATAATTTAGTTTAGTAATTAGACTCTTTTATTTCAAAATGATTTTTTGAATGCAAACATGCAGGACATTTATCAAGTGCTTTTTCTCCCTCATGTACATATCCACAATTTCTACACTTCCACCTTACTTTTTCTTCTTTTTTAAAGACCAATTCTTTTTCAATATTTTCAGCTAATTTATAATATCTTTCTTCATGTTCTTTTTCTACTTTAGCTATCATTCTAAAACAAACAGCAACATCTTTAAATCCTTCTTCTTCAGCCTTATGAGCAAAAGCTGGATATAATTCTGTCCATTCCTCATTTTCTCCTTTAGCTGCTGCTCTAAGATTTTCTAAAGTTGTTCCAACTTTTCCTGCTGGATACATAGCAGTTATTTCTACTCCCTCTCCACTTTCTAAAAACGAAAAGAATCTTTTAGCATGCTCAAGTTCATTTTCAGCAGTTTCCATAAACAATGCTGAAATTTGTTCATATCCTTCTTTTTTTGCTTGTTTTGCAAAATAAGTATATCTGCCTCTTGCTTGCGACTCTCCTGCAAAAGCTTTTAATAAATTTTTTTCTGTTTCTGTACCAGTTATATTCATAGCCTACCCCTCCTTATTTTTACTCACCCATTTAAACTATAACTTCTCTTTTTCCCTTTTTCAAGTCATCTTTCATAAATAAATTACTATAAAAAAAAATTGACTTATTAAAAATTATTAATTTATTTTACATCTTCTAAAATACTCTATTTCTTAAAAACATATTAATTTTTCACTTAACCCTTACTTCTCCTATTCATCGTTAGGATAAAACCAATGATTTTATTCACTAATATAAAAGATATTTATACAAGATATTTCTCTTTATAAATTACTACTACTTTTTTAATTAATCATTATTATACTCAAAAATTTCAAAATAAACAAAAAAACAAGAACAGACATACTCTAAAATTTTACTCTAGTGTCTTATTTTACATATCATTCTTTAAAATTCTACTGCTTAGTATATACAAAAAAAGATGCTTTTAAAAAGCATCTATGCAAATTCCATTATTCTTTTTACTAGGTATTTTTCTAATTCTTCATTAAACTTTCCTGTTCTCCATTTATAGATAAGTTCATCTTTTTCAGAATCACTCTCTATTTCCTCTAATTTTTCATTAACACTAGGCAGTCTTTCCTCAAATATATTTACAAATTCATCTTCACCTTTTTGTATATCTTCTACTAAAACCAATGGAATCTTTGAAGCTTCACTATGAATTTCTAAATATTTTTCATTACCTTCCCTAGGAAAAATATTTAAATTAATCCTCTCATTTAATCTACTAATTTTTTCCACAAAAGGCACCAACGCTCTACAATCAGAACAATAAATTTCTGCAAAAACAACCACATTGATAATAGATTTTATATTCTTAATTTTCTCAATATTTTCCTTCTTTAATTCTATTTTATTGTATATCTTCTCTTGCTTTATTCTATACTCAGCTAAGTCAGAATTTAGATATCCTGTATAATCCCAAGCCTCTTCGTATACAAACATAAAGCACCTCCCATCAATCATGTTAATAAAATTATAGACTATAATAGTCAATTTTTCAACATCTTTATTCCCTCTAAAATAAATATTCTTTATTTTACCTTTCAAAAAAATTTCAACTTGTACTATTTTTATCATATTTTATTAAGATAGTTTAAACTCTTTAACTATATTTCTTTTAACAATCTCCCCTTTTTTCTAATTTAATTATACAATTTAGGAAAATACTAAATTCTTATCAAGTATTATTAGCTTCTACTCTACTTATTCCTATTTTATTCAAATATTTTATACTTTTACTGCAAATATCTCCACTAAGTTTTAATCTAATCTTCCCAAGATTAAAGCCTTTTAATTTTTCTTCAATATTTAAGGTATCTTTCATAATAAATCTTGATTTTTTATCAATACTTATTACATATTCTCCATGTAACTCTTCTATTAAAACATTTTTACTTCTTGCAAATTTTCTTTGAAGTTCTTTTAACATTTTATCACCTCAATTTAGTATATCAGATTTTCAAATATTTTTTAATGTTCTCCATCAAAATATGATATAGAATTACTATTATTTTCAAATGGACAATATTTTTTCTTACCTAAATAAAGCCTATCGTCTTCTCTTTTTACCCCTTGAACATAAAATCCCCAACTTTTATCATCACTATATACAAAATATTTACTAATCCCATTATCAATATTATCCAAATCATTTTGTATAATTCTTCCATCAAACTTATCTATTATATTGCTTGCTTTTTTCTCTTCATAATCTTCTGGAGTATTTATATACACATATTCCTTTTTTAATTTTCCTTCATCATTACGTAAATTTAGTCTAAGTTCTATTGTATTACTTCCTTTTAGTATATAACCTATATTTTTATCTATTCTCTGACCTGTTTCCAAGATTAATATTTCTTCTCCTGTATATTTTATGCCAAATATAGAATATGGTATTTTTGGTATTTCATTTTTAAGTTCTACTTTTATATCTCCAAATCTAGTTGAATTAAGATATCTTATTGCACCATTTAAACAATTTAACTTTAACTCATAAGAGTTATCATTTTTCCTAACTTTAAAGTCTATTAATTTACCCGGTACAAATTCTTTTAAAATATCATTGAATAAAGGAATTTTACAACTCTGTCCACTTAATTTTATCACTGAATATTCATAAAGTTCTCCACTTTCATAATAAGGAGTTAAAAATCTTCTTACAACTTCATAAATATCACCTTTAATGAGCTTGTGTATTTCATTCATGTTGAATATTTTAGTTGGAAAAGCATTTATCTCTTTAAATCTACCGCTTTCTAATACATTTAAATTCCATGATTCAAGTGGTATAGAAGCCAAATCTTCTGTACTTTTACTTCCCTTTTCATTAAATCTTGTTCTAAGTATCATATAATTATTAAAGAATTCATGTTTCAAACTCTCTGCAGCTTCCCACAAAAAATAAAAATTATTCTTTATCTTTCTATATTCTTCACTTGATTTATTTTCAAACTGAGCAAATCTAGTTGGAATTATTCCTTCTGCTTTTTGATATTCTTTTTCTAGTTCTTCATATATTGAATTTATACCACTTTTATCTATGTGTCTATATATTTCCTCTATATTATAAGGAATAATGTTTTCAATATTTAAACCTGTATGTTCTGTATAATACTGTGCCAGTAATACTTTTATATATTGCATAATTCTATAAGTTATATTATTACCACCAAAGTTCTCTTCGCTATTTTCAAAACTAGTTGCAATTTCTAATTTATAAAAAACTTCTGTTCTAGCTATTGTAAATTGACAAGTGGCTAATTCGGTAGTTCCACCACCACAATCTATTATAAATGCTTTATGTGTTTCTCCATCTTCAAAAGCATGTTTTTTTATATATTTTTCTATGGTATTGTACATTACTGCTATACCTTCGTCTAAAACACCCTTATTCATAATTTGATATGCTGGTAAGATATCTGAAAACATTGTAACAAATTGCTCTTTTAATTTTACAGGACTACTTATATGTAATTTTTTAAATTTACACTTAAATTGATATTCTGCCCTCTTAAGTAAGCTTTCCATATATTTTGCAATTATGTCTCTTCTTGAAACATAAGCAATATTTCCAAAGGTATCTACAAGTTTTTCTTCTACATCCAAATCATGTATCCATGTTTTTATTCCATAAAATATACTCCCATTTAATATATACTTTTTCTTTTTTAATCTATCTTTTACTTCATGTCCAAAAACATACTTTATATCATCTTTATCTACTACGTCTTCAATATATACAACAGTAGGATAAATAATTGATTTTTCTAAATCTCCCTTTGGAAAAGTAACATAATTAATTTCATTAAGCTTTATGCTCTCATTCTTTATATCATTTAAGGGCTTATAACTTATATAGTGCTCATCTAGATAAACACCTGCTGTAGTATTTGTTGTACCAAAATCTACGCATAAAATAGCATTTGTTTCTTCCAAATTTCTTATTTCAAATTGATCTATTTTAATTTTGTAAAAATCTAATGAGTGTGGATATTTATCTGTTCTTCCATAGTAAAAATCATAAAGATATTTTGCATCTACATCATTAAAAAATACTAAAGAATAATTTTCATTTTGTAAATCATTAAGTCTAAAATGACCTTTTTTACTAGTTAAAAAATAATTATCTCTACTTTCCAAATCCTTTTCTAAACCAAATATTCCACAAAGGTAATTTCTTGCATTTACTAAGAATACATTTCTATTATTAACATATTCAGGCAGTATAATTCTATATCTATCTTCACCTGTCATATTAAGTTCTTTATACATTACAACTTTATGTGGTACTTTTATTTTATAGTCATCACTTAATCTTACATTCAATTTACTATCAAATAATTCTTGTAAAAAGAATATACCATTTTCATTAAATTCTTCAATGGTATATTTTGGTTTTTCACCACGATACTTTAATATCAAATTAATCAATTCATTTTTATTGGTGTTCCCTTGAACAACTCCTTCTATCAATTTTTCATTTCTACAAATCTGATGTAAATCATAATATGATTTGTATTTTAAATCTTCTAATGTATATATTTTTTTGCTCATCATATCCCCCTATACTATATTCTATTTTGTCTTAATTATTATTTTTTGTTCTTGCATATTCTTGAAATCCATTTCCTCTATTTTCTATTTTAGTTCCACCTATAAACTCTTCCATTTTAGTCATTTTTTTTTCTTTTAACCTTGACAATCTATTTCTTTCATCTATATCTGCTTGATTTTCTTCTCTAACACTTTTTTCATCTACCATTTCTTCTAAAAAGCTCTTATAAAATTTTTCTGATTTTGGCGTATTTACTTCTACACTACTACCTCCAAATCTAGATTTTTTCTTTTTAGCTTGTTCATACAATTTTTCAATAGTACCTTTATCTGAAGGAATCCAATTCTCTTTTGCTTTATAATTTGCTTTTACTTCCCCTTGTGGAATAGCATTTTCTATAGCTTCTTCTAAATAAACTCTAATATTATCATCTTGATTTAATGCTTTTTCGCCCAAATCAAAAATCTTCAAATCCTTAGTATGTATAGTTTCTACTACGCTAGAAAAGAAATTATATCCCCCTTCTTTAACCATAAAATTAAGACCATTATTTCCAAATTCATTTTTTAAAAGAGCTTCACTAATATAATCTATCTTTCTTCCATCTGGATGTTGATTTTTTAATATATCAATCAAGTCTAGCCTTATTTCTTCTCCACCCATAACACCAGCTAATATGTCATAATTAGCAAATTTTCCAAAAACAATTTCATCTCCTTCACTTACAAAGGGTTTTTCATTTAGTAGAATTTCTTCTCTTGCTTCTTCTGATAATAAAAGCTCATTTGCACTATTTAACATAAGAAAATTCAATTTTTTTCGATTTTTAGTTAAAAGTAATTCTGTTATCACTTTTGCTCTTGTTTCTTGTACATCATAAATATAAGCTTTTGGATAGACTTTTCCACTTTCTTTAACTTCTCTAAATACATTTATCTTTTCTTTTAAATCAAGGTTTTTAACTAGCAAAGTTTTTATATAATTTTGAAAATACTCTTTATTTAACTTGTCTTCAACTATATTTCCCTCTTCATTGAAAAAAGGTAAAAAATTATTTATACCATGTAAAGAAAGCTTTCCATCACCTATTGCAAGTTCAACAGTTCTTATTACACTTCCAAATTTTGTAGATTCTTCTGGATTATCCACACAAATATTTTTTCCTGTTTTATTACTCAAACTTTTTATAATATCTTTTGATAAGTAGTAATTTATTAATTTGTCTTCTAACTTTTCATAGTTTTCTTTTACTTGTTTTTTAATCTTCATTTCTAACAGCAGTTCAAAAGGATTTTGATAAATTTCTTTATGTTCATTTAAATTAAATTCTTCTATAAGTTCCAAATCTTTTTTCCTAATATCCAATTTATCAATTCTATCAAGAATTACCTGTGAAACTTTACCTAATAACATTTCCTCAGATATATTTCTTACTCCCAGTCCATTCCAAGTAATAGTTTTTTTAATATTTTCCCCACCATAAAGGGCTACAAACTGTGCTAAAGCTCCTCCAAGACTATGACCTGTTACATGAATTTCACAATTTGGATATTTACTTTTAATTTTTTCATAAAAATATATTGAACATCTAACTTGGTCTGGAATATTATTAAAAAATATAGATGAATTAGTATCAACCATATCCTTATGAAATTCTTTTTCTCCATCAAAACCATCAGTTATAGGACTAAAATCAGTTCCTCTAAGACTTATAATTACTTTATTTCCTTTTTTAAAAACAACACCTTGAAAGCCAGAGTCTAGTTCACTTATACCTATTCGATTAAATTCTATTTTTTCATCTTCCCTTATTAATTCACCAGCTCCATACCCTTCTTTTTCTTTTACCCCTTTAATAACCAACTTCTCAATAGGTATTCTTTCACATTCTCCATATATTTTTTCATGATTAGTGCCTTCAATTAGTTCCCAACCTTCAAATAAGTTTTTATATTTTTTATTTTTATCAGGGTCAATTGTGTCTTCTGAATACATCATTAAAAGTCTTTTATCTTCCCCTCTATATATTTTATAACTGTCACCATTACTTAATACTCCATCTATTTCTGTATTTTGACTTATAAAGTCTTCTGATTTTCCCTTTAATAAAATTTCCATTAGAATTATATCCTTAAAAATAGCACTTAAATCACTTTCTTTTTTTCTATAATTAAACCAATTATAGTAAGTTACTTGTGCAAATAAAGCATACTCTACATCTTTCATTCTCATCCTCCCTCATTAATACTCAACCAATATGACTTTTTCAATTTTTAATTCGCTAGCATTTTTTATCTCATCTGTCCAAAATCTTATTCCAATAACAGGTTTTTCATAATTAACAATGTATTTGACAAATAATCTTGCAGTTGTTATCTTTCCAATTAGATAATCCTCTTTTTTTTCTTCAATTTCCTCTTTTCTCTCTAATTTTTCCATAGTCTTTATTATTTTTTTATCTTCTCTTGCCATTCGATTCAAGCTATTTTTTACTAATTCAGAATTATATAAAAGCTCTTTATCATATAAATATATTTGTAAAGCACCTGTGGCATTATAATATTCCCAGTACTTTTTTCCCAACTGATACATTTTTTCTTTCCAATAGTTAATATTTTCTAGTTCTTGGTCTAAATCTTCTACAAAAGTGCTAAGTATAACCATTCCCAAACTTGGCTTTATTTCTACATCATTCCCTAAATTATCCAAATAATGTTTAAATTTTGCTGTTGTATACGTTCCCTCAATTTCAAAAATAATATTTTCTCCAAAGATTTCTTTAGCTTCTCTTTTAAGTGGAGCATAGATTTTAAGATAATTTAAAGTATTTTGATATTTTCTAGTATCAATTGGGCTATCTACTTTTTCTAAATTTACTTGAAAACCATTGTAATAATCTTGTGCTTCTAAAGTTTTTGTACTTAGTATACCTCTGTACCTAATATTAGTTTGGCTCTTTTCATAGTTATAATCAGGTCCATGAATAAAGTAAAAGTCCTCATTGGGATAAGCTTTTTTATACTCACCTAAGACATATTCTTTTACTTGTAAAACTTCTTTTTCTTTGTTATTATTACATCCCATCAAAAATGATAAAATAATGACTAATAAAATTCTTTTCATACATAAGCTCCTTCTTTTTCCTGTTATACCCTTAAATAAAATCAACAAACATAAAACAGCACATCTATTTTTCAAAAAAGGTTTTTCGTTACTCACTAATCACTACTAGTTACTAGTTATATATTGCTACTCCATTAATAAATAGACATATTCCCTACCTTCATAGTCACATCCAAACCTACTATTCCAAAATGATATTTCCAAAATACTCTTAATTTCATTCCAAGAGGTAAAAACAATATATTAATTAATTCCAGTTTTTTCTTATTTTCAAATGTTTCTTCTGCATTAATATAAACAACTAAAACTTCTTTGTTAAAGTTATTATCATAAATTATCGAATCATTAAAAATCTTTTTTATTCCCTTTTTATAAGCTTCCATTCTATTGTCATAAGTGTATAAATCATGTAGATTTTCAGCTAATTTATATTTTTCAACTTCATTAAAATTACTAAGAAGCTCTTTTATATTTCCTCCAAAAACACCATTTTCTAAGTCTTCAATTAAAAATTCAAGTTCAAATTCCCTAGTACTCTTTCCTTCAAAAGCATCTAAATTAGCCATAAAGTGAAAAAAAAGATTTCCTAAAGCTTCCCTAAGCTTTTGTGCTTTTTTGTAATTTACTTCTAACAAATGAGTAAATGTATCTGTAAATCTAATAAATGGATTGACATGAATTAGATATTTTTCCCCTTCTCTATCCAATTCTTCAAAATTCATCTCTTCCAAATTTAATTCTAAATATGGAGAAATTTTCTTACTTGCCAAAAATTTTACATTACGAACAGATACTCCTGATTTTTTTCTAAGATGCATTATATGCCAAATATATCTATATGTTTCTTTAATCATTCAATTCTCCTTTTACTATTTTTCCCCTTACTTCATATTCTGGAAAAAAATTAGATATTATATCTATAACAAAAGAATACACTTCTACTCCCTTACTACCTATTTCACATATTTCTATCTCTACCTTTTCCCTATCTCCCAAAAAATCAAACTCATTTTTTAGGAAGTTGGCAGTAGAAGGAATAGTTATCCCTGAAAAATTCTCAACCTTCTTCATTCCTAATACTTCAATTTCATTTAAGCCTTCAAAGCACCTAAGATATGATTTAATTTCACCAAATCTATTCATTCTATAATCATCAAATTGCCTTTTTTGCCTATCAGACAAATATTTTTTCCTATTGTTCACAATGGGGCAGGCAAGCTTTGTATATTTTTCTCGCTCATTTATTTCTTTAAATATATACTTAAACCAATTTTCTTCTTTCTTATTATCTCCATGACTTTTTAATACTTTCCCTTTCTTATACAATAAAAAAGTTTCTACCCTATCGTTGTAAATCATTATTTCATTATTTGTATAATGACCAAAATCATACTCATAAATCACTCTATTTTTAAGAGGTCTTACTCGTACTTTAGGATATTGTTTTTCAATAAATATATTCCAACAAGGAACATAATCTCTATAGGCTATTTTTTCATATATTCCAAGATTGAAAACTATTTCTTCAAAGGAAGACTTGTTCACTTCTCCTTCTACTATAACCACTTTGTACATGCAGTTAATATAGCCCATAGGAATACTCTCCCACTGAATTTTATTTGCACAAAAAACTTTATAAAGCATAGCTACTTGTTCATAATAACTTTCATCTTTTTGTAATTCGAAAGTAAGTGTGTGCTCTTCTTCTCCATTTTTAAAGTGACCTGTTATCCTTTTTCCACTCAAATCCTCCATAGTTAATATAGGTATTTTATCCACTACTAAGTTATAATTTTTATTTATGTCAAAATACTTATACTTGTTTTTTTCAAATTTGACTATTGGTTGAAATTCATCTTCATAAACTGGGAGTTCTCCTTGGGGTAGAAGAATTGTTTCCACAAAAAAATCACCTTCTACTTTGTCAAAGGTGTCTAAAATTCTTCTTTCCAAATCTAAAAGTCTTTCTTCAGTTTGCAATGCAAAACTATGTAAACTTTTTAGTATCAAGTTTCTAAAGTTGCTTAATTTCCCCCTTCTTATTAGCCCTTCTGCCTCTTTTTCTATCTTTTGTAGTATCTTATTCATGTCCCCTCACTTTAATTAATTCTTTTCTACTAATAAAGTTTGATAATTTCTGCTTTTATCCTTATCATTTTGCAACATCACCACTTTTTTATATCTTCAATAAATCCATTTCAATTCTTATTAATTTTTAAAAATAAAATATATTCTTAACTCCACTGCAGAATCTTATTTATATCAATATTTTTATCTCTAAATTAAAAATAATCCAAATATAAAAATTACCGTAACTGATACTTAAACTTTCTTCATTCTGCAGTGATATTAAATTTACATTTTAGTAAAATATATCTTTAATAAACTAATTTTTGTAAATCCAGTAGTTAAAAAAATTGCCTTAATTCCTCTGACTAACTTCCAACATTTACACTTGGTGCTCCTACTTTAACCATAGCTCCACCTTTTATTGTTGCTTCTGCATCTGCTTCTACTTTTACTTGTGCCCCTTTTATATTTACTCCAGAGCTTCCCTCTGCATTTACGCTGGCACTAGCTTGTATCTTATAATTTGTAGATTGAGCTTGATAATCATTAGAAACTTTAAAACTAAGATTATTATCAACTTGTACAGTTTTATTATTAGTTACTTGATTCATCATGTCATTTTCTACTTTAATACTTAAATTATTTCCTATTACTTTTGTACTATCTTCTAATACATTTAAGTTTTCAAATTCTACTTCTATATTACTCGTACCAGTAGTAACACTGTATATATTATTAGCAAGAATCATACCATATTGTGGCTCGTCAGTACCTTCTCCATTTTCACTTCCCTCAGCAGGAATAATAAAGTTTCTATTAAATCTATCAGTAAATCTTCCATTACCTATACTATTTACAGCACCAAGGACAAAAGCGTCTTCTTCTTTTTCTGTAGGAAAATATACCATTACATTATCTCCTACTTCTGGTGTACAAAAATATCCTGTATGACTTTGTGAATAAGGAGTTACATAAGGAAATTTAAACAATTCACTTCCTATTTGCTCCTCTTTACTAGCTTTTACTTCATTGTCTCTTTCATCTTCTACCATAGCCCCTCTTTTTACGAGGTTAGTATTAAATTCAACTGTCATCTTCGCAATGCCTTCTTCATCCAGTACCTTTACCACTGTTCCTTCTATACCTTTACCTGCAATTTTTTCATGACTTTGTTTTTTCAATTCAAAAGTTTCTTCTTTTACACATTTATAACTGCTACAGATAACTCCATTTATAGTCTTATATTCTGAACCAATTATAACTAGATTTTCTTCCTTTCCGTTATAATTAACTTTTACTTTTTCACCAACTAAAAATACTTCATTCCCATCTAAAATATAAAGACCATAAGAATTTTTATACTCTTTTTTCAATTTAACTGTTGTTATATTCATATTAGCAACATTTTCTCTTCCTTGAGAACCAAAACCTAACCTTAATCCCGTTCCAATATTTATAATAGCTTTATTTTGTTTCTTCAAAAGTCTTTTCAAAAATTCCCAATCTGTTTCATTGTACTGAATTATTAATTCATCTTGTGCCATATTAAGTTTTTCCCAAACTATTCCAATATCATTTGAACTATAAATATCTTTTTTCTGATTAAGAATATCACTATAAGTTGTCATAAGATCTTGATAACTAATATATTTATTTTCTCTATCTAAAAGTATACTTTGTGAATCTGCTTCTACTTCTACTTCCAAAGCTCCATCATAAATATAAAAATCTATCTCTTTTATATAACCTACAAATAAAAGTTTATTTGCACCTTCGTCAATTGTAACTTCTAACGAAATCTTTACATCTTCACTATCCATTTTTCTCAAGTAAAATTCTTCTTGATTTTGTTGCGAAGAAAATTTAATATTCAATTTCGAGTGATTATTTATTTCACTTTTCAAATAAACATTTGGGTTAAAGAATCCTACTTCTTCACCATCTATTTTTAATTTTATACTGCTAGACGCATATATAATTGAATTTCCCTCTAATTCTTGATACATTTTTCCCCCTTACATATTTGTATATACTGATTTATTAAGCAGTGTTATAGTTACTTCTACTTTTTCCTTTTGTAATCTGTTCCCCTCATCTATATCTATTGATTTCAAAAATTGTTCAGAAAAACCAATCACACTACAGTTATTATATATCTTCTCATCAACAACTTTTTCTTGATTTTCATTTTCATTTGAAATATATTCTATAATTACAGCTTTATTAAGAGCTTCCTTTTTTTGTGCTTCAATGGTATTAAGTAGACCACTTAAATTATCCACATTAACAATCTTTTCTTTTATTCCACCCTTTACACTTGTTTCAAAATTATAGGTTTTTCTTTTTTCCTCTTTGGGTATTACTTTTCCAGAAGCCTCTGTCATATCGTTATATCCCTTATAAGCATCAATATATTGATTCAAGTTCCCACTATTTTTATATTCTTTAGCCCACAAACGTAACATTCTTCTTTCTTTTCTTCCAAATTCTCCAATTACAGTTATTTTTTCCATTTTTAATTCTTCATCAAATGCCTCTCTATAATAAGTCAAAGATTCAAATAGTCCTTCTCTTCTACTTCCTAGGCTTTTATGTGAAACACTCTTTATTTCTCCAAAAACTTCATTTATATTATTTTTGTCTAAACTCCTTGAATAATAAACATGCGGACCTTGCTGTTTTTCTTCAACAATAATAGGACAAAAATACATTTTCAATTTCATAAAGCACCTCTAGACTTTCTATCCATAACCTCTATTTTTACTTTATTTCTAGTCATCAACATCTCTCTCTGGTTCAAAACTAGACTAAATATTCTATTTCCTTCTTTTTCATCAAAACCTTCACAATAACTGTCAATTCCTATTCCATTAATTTCATATTTTTTATATACAAACCCTTCTTCTTTTTCACCTAAAAGTATCCATATATTACATTGATATGCATTTTTTTCATCAACAGTCAATTTTCTTTTTTGCTGACTGGCTCCATAACCATTAGAATTTGTTCTAGTATTGGTTCCATAAGTATTTTGATATGCCCAAGTCTGAGTAACATCTTTCTCTTTTTCTACTTCTTTTTTATATAAATATCTATCTAATCCAGCATTATCATCAAATAACAAACCACCAACAGTTATTCTAAGTTTAACTTTTCCATTTTCCAAATGTCCCCTATTAATTTTTTTTATATTATCAGGATTATCATAATCAATATTTAACATGACTATTTCATTATCAAAGCTTTCTTCTTCGGCAAATTTTCCATAGGTTTTTATAGTAGAAGTATTATTTTTACCCTTAGGTACCTCAGATTCATCTTTTAAGTATTCCAAATATGCCTCACTTAATTCTTTCAACTCTATCTTATACCTCATTCATCCTCCCTACATACCTTTCCTCAATTCACTTATACCTTTATTTACATCATCTGTTTCTAATTCTTCAAACCCCATATTATCTATATTTAGCTTATACCACTCATCAAATTTCTTTTTATCTATTAAAAAATCAACTTTACTTAATTGACTTTGCTTAAATGTTAAAGTAAAGTCCCTTTGTCCTCCACTAGTACTAACAGCTTCGCTATAATCAGCAATAAAAATCTTATCGAAAAAAGTGAACTTATTAAAATTTTTATATTTCCCCTCTTTAAATTCACTTTTATTAAAAGAACAAAACCCTTTATAATATTTTCTGTTAATATCTTTTAAATTTTTTATAATTAAATCACGATTATTTTTGTTTTTTTCTGTTTTTTCTCCTTTTCCAGTTAATATATTTCCTTGTACCACTCCAAAATAACTATACTTTCTTTCAGAATCTTTCTTTATACTTACATCTATCCTTTTTATTTCATTTTGCCCAAATACTGCCATTTGACCCATTTCGTCAAATAATACTAGTCCTACCATAATACCTCCTCATCGTATCCATATTCATAATGATTTTTCAAACCCGTTTCTTTCCCATTTTCTATCGTAGTCCCCACAAGCTTTTCTTCTAGCATTCTTCCTTGTTCATCATATTTTTTTACTTTTTCAGTTCTTTCTTTAAATCTCCCTTTATCATATCCTATCCATTTTACTTCTACTTCTTTACTTCCATCATATTTGTACTCATAATAATTTGCTTTCCACAATTGCTCTTTTGTTGGTTCACCTTCTATTATACCTTGATAAACTTCTTCTCTTATCAACCTTTCTTTTTCGTCATATCTCATTTCTCCATACTCAACTAGTCTTCCATTATACTTTCTATAATAGTCATAATCTTTACTACCTTCTTTAAATTCATATCTATATCCTGGTAACAATTCAACATCACCATTCCAACTTACTATATATTTATCAAAAAGTTTTCCTTCTCTATCATAATAGTTAATTAACTTTTCTCTCCCTTTTTCATCATATTCTCTCTTAGAGAAATAACTAGTTTCAGAATAATATTCTGAATCCTTACTCACATTACGCAAGTCATATCTTCCTATTTTATTACCCATTCCATCATACTCATATTTTTCATCACCTTCATATACCATTCTCCCCAATTCATCATAATAATTTATTTCTCTCAACTCAAAAAGTTTAGCTATTTTTTTCGTATCATTATTATAGTTATAAGTTATTTCCTTTTCTAACCTACCTAATTCATTATATCTATACACGATTATTGGACTTTCATTTTCATCATTTGTCCTTCCTAAATTCAGTCTATATTCATACAAATACTCTTCTTCATCCCGTTTTGGATAATGTGTTGTTTTTATCTTTTTCTCCAAATCTGTTGTTATTTTCTTTTTCCCATATCTGTCATATTCTATTATTATATTTTCTTTTTTATCCAAGGCTTTCACACCATTTATATACCAGCCCTCTGCTTCTACTAACTCTTCCTTGTCATATTTCCCTATATATTTCTTTTCTCCACTTTCATAGTAACTTTCCCTTATTCCTTCTT
>CAZFBB010000006.1:0-40370 GCA_964517235.1 uncultured Fusobacteriaceae bacterium | reverse complement strand
AACGGCTTTCATCCCACCTTTGAAATAGTGGGCTTTTCGCCGAATTTTTGTAAATTAATTAATTTTATTTTATAAAATAAACTATGGAAAAGCTTTGAAACTACACAAATTCTAGCATTTTTAAATTTTTTTAAAAAAAAAGTTGAATTGTAGAAGGAAATTTCATTATTTTATGTATATATATATTGATCGTATCTTTGTTTAAACTTCCAACAACCAAGAGAGGTGTATGAAACCATACTCCTCTTTCTTGTTTTTTGTATTATTCTACACTTGTACTTATATTTATATTCATTTCTTTTATTTGAGCTTTATTACTAACTACAAAATTTATGTTACTTAAATGACCTTCTCTACAAAGAGCTTTAATTTTGTGACTAACATCTACTAAAATATCTTGTCCTTCATCATTGTCTTTAGAAAGAATTATCTTCATATGAGCTAAACATCGTTTATCTTTTATTGGTGTTTCTATAGTTGCATTAGGTAAATCTATAAAAACTTTTATTTCTATTTCTTTATTATCAGACAAACTTTTTACTTTTCTAAGATGAATTATTGCACTTTCTAATTTTCCAAAATTCAATTCTCCCGGTATTCTAAGATTGGTAGTATATTTATCTTCAATTATTTTATCTGATGTAATATTAAGTTGATAATGATTTTGTGATAATTCACCAGCTATATCTTGTTGCATCATTCTCTTTACTTCTTCTACTTTCCAATTCTTTCCAAGAAGATACATTAATTTTGTAACAGCAGCTTCTGGAGTCATATCTATTCCACTAATAACACCACTATCAACAAGACCACTACTTGCTTGATAAAGCCCTAATTTAACCATCCCAACTGAGCACTGAGTTATATTAACAACAACTATACCCTTTTCTGCAATTTCCTTTATTATGTCTAAAAAAGCATCATGACTAGGTCCATTTCCATTTCCAAATGTTTTCAATATTAAACCTTTTATATGTTTATTATCTTCAAATATACTTTTCAAAATTTGAGGTTGAAAGCCTGGAAAAAGTTCAATAACCATAATATTTGGATTAAGCTCTGTGTTTATATAAAACTCCTCTTTAGTAATGTCTTTTATATGTTTTTTGGCAAATAAAAAGTCTTCTCCTACTTCACAGAGATTAGGATAATTAGGTGAACCAAAGCCCTTATAAGTACTTGCATCTAATTTCCTTCCCCTATTTCCCCTTATTAATACATCTCTAAAAAATATACATACTTCTGGCACTACATATTCTTTATTCAAAGCAATTTCCAAAGAAGTTATAAGATTTTGAGCTCCATCACTACGTGGATTTTGAAGAGGAATCTGTGCTCCAGTAAAAATCACTGGTTTTGAAAGATTTTTAAGCATAAAACTAAGAGCACTTGCTGAATAACTCATAGTGTCCGTTCCATGTAAGATTACAAAACCAATATAATTGTCATAGTTTTTATATATTATTTCAACTAAATTTATCCAAATCTTGTAATCTATATCAGATGAATCTACTAATTTGTCAAGTTGAACTAAATCTGCATTATAGCTTTTTAACATAGGGTAATTTACACTAATTTCTTCCCAAGATTTAGCTGGCACTAAAGGGCTTAAATTATTCCCTTTATCACTATTAACCATGCCTATTGTACCACCAGTATTTATTATCAAAACTTTATCTTGCATCTTTTCTTGTATGATGTCTATATAGAAACACCATATCCTCCTCTCTTAATTTTTTAAATATTCATATAAATTGTATTAACACTGTGGACTGTCTATTAAACTTGTAGCACAACTACTAAAAGGTTACTATTGCCACGGCTTTCTATCTAATATTAATTGGTTTGGTCTTTAAACCCTTGCGTCTCCCAAGGCTATATGGATATATACACAGTTATTTTCCCCCCTTAGAAGTTTTTTTGTATTTTATTGGTGTTGATCTTACTAAATCTTTTTACATTACTTCTGTTATTGACACTTTTGGAATTCTTCATTTAGATAATTTTTCTTTTGATAATAATAGTCATAAAGGTTTTTCTAAATTCTTTGATCTAATTTCTTCTTTCCCTAAAGAAAAACTATTAATATGAATTGAATCTACCGCTCATTACAGGGAAGTCATTTGCTCAGTTTATTTTCAATTTAAGCTTTAAAGTCGCAATTGCAAACTCTTTATAAATGTCAACAATCAGAAAAACTGGTATTAGAAAAACTAAAGCTGACAAAGTTGATTCTATCCTATATTACAAAAACTTTAATCTTTAATAACTTCACTATCTTAAAAAAGATATGATGACTTTGACACTTAAAAGTTATGCTAGGGCTGTAAGAAACCTTATAACTCAAGGAACTAAATCTAAAATCCAACTAGTAACTTATGCAGACCAAATCTTTCCCGAACTAAAGGGGTTCTTTAAAAATAATCTGCATATAAATACAGTCTATCAACAATTCAAGTGCAATTATTGGACTTATGGATGATTTTAATATTTTAAAGTCACTAGAACAAACTGTAAACTTTGCAAGTCTTGAACTAATAGTATAATAATCTAATGAGAAACAACTAAGTATTTAAAAAATACTATAATAAAAAAAGAGTTGAGGGAAAGAATCATTACAATACTTTAGACCATTGTGCTACAAAGCTTTTATAAATTATGTTTAAACTTGTAAATGAAAACATAAAATTTAATTTATAACTTTAATAATTTTATTGTGCAAATTCAAAAAAATTAAGTTTATAAAAAATTAAGAAAATTTCTCTTGACTTTTCATAGTTATTCTCCTTATTATATATATTTTCTATATGCATTATATACTGATTATAGATAAATTACAACATAGACTTGTTTAGAAAAGGGGTTTATTGTATAATGTACTGGAAAGCTTTTATAATGGAGGGTTTAAATGAAAATAAGAGTTAATAGAAAAGATTTTATTAATGTTTTATCAAATATGAGTAATATAATTAGAGAAACTCCAGTAAGACCAGTTCTTGGTGGAACAAAATTAGTAGCTAAAGATGGGATAATTGAGTTTACTGGTACTACTCTGGAAATGAGCCTTAAAAATAAAATTGATGGTGAAGTTATAAATGAAGGAATTGTAGTATTTAAAATTCCTACTGTTCTTGAATATATTAAATTAATTGAAGTAGAAGATGTTAATATAAATGTTGAAGAGGGAAAATTGCATATACACAATGCTGAATTTTCTATTTATGACTATGAAGAATATCCAAATATTAACTATATAAAGGGAAATACGAAGTTTAATATGGATATTATGGATTTATTAGATGGTTTTGAAAAGGTAAAGTTTGCAGCTAGTACACAAACTGATAATTTAGCTCTTAATTGTGTTAGGCTTGAAAGTTATGATAGTAAATTACATTTTGTTACTTCAGATAACTTTAGACTTTCATATTTTAATTATGAAGTAAATGTACCAAGTGAGTTTGAAATGTCTATACCACTTGATGGTGTAAATGCCTTAATAAAGATATTCAGACTGTATGAAGGAAGTTTAGAAGTAGCTATAGAAGGTAATCAACTTAAAATAACTACTGAGCAACTATCTTTCTTAACAAGATTAATAGATATGCCATTTCCTAATTACAAGGAAATTTTAAGTAATCTTAATGGAAATAAAAGAATAGAAACAAACAGAGATATTCTTATTTCTGCTCTAAAAAAAGTTCATACCGTTGCAAAAATTAATCAAGAGACTAAAGATGCAGCTTTATTTACTTTTGCTGGTAACAAACTAAATTTATTAGCTTCTTCAGGCAGGGCAAAAACTATCCAAAATATCGATACTCTTAAAGAAGGAGAAGATTTAAAAGCAAGTTTAAATGTAAAATATATACTAGATTTTGCAAATAATCTTAAAAATAATATAGTTATCAATTGTACCAATAGTAGTTCTATGTTTGTTTTTAGAGAATATAAAAATGATAATTATGTATATATGTTAATGCCACTTGCATTAAGAGAGAACTAATTTTTAAAATATTTGAGCTTAGAAATGAGCTCTTTTTTTATTTCATATAAATTATATATTTTAATTATATATTTTTTAAATCTTTTCTCAGTTGTTGTCTTTTTTTTTAGTACTATTGTCTATTTGTTCCAATATAGTCATTACTATAATAAAAATATAAATAATATAAATAATATATATATTTTTAATTAAGAATATATATTTCTCCAACCATTGTATATGTATTATAATACAAACCATAGATAGTAGGGAGTGATTTGTATGAGAGATAAATGGAAAAGTAGGTCAATTTTTATATTGGCTGCTATAGGTTCAGCAGCAGGTTTAGGTAATATATGGAGGTTTCCATATCAGGCAGCCAATAATGGCGGAGGTGCGTTTTTAATCCCATATTTCATAGGATTGTTTGTTGTTGGAATTCCATTATTAATTGGAGAATTTGTTCTTGGTCAAAAATATAGAGGTGGTGCTCCAAAAGCATTAAAGGGTCTCTACAAAAAAGCAGAAGCTTTTGGATGGTTTAGTGTTGGAATTAGTTTTTTAGTTGTTGCCTATTATAGCGTTATTTTAGCTTGGGTATTTGATTACTTATGGTATTCATTTAAGTTAGCTTGGACACATAGTACAAGTGCTGGAGATTTTTTCTTTAGCAACGTAATTAAAATCAGCAGTTCACCATTTGAAATTGGTGGATTTAGTACTCCAGTAATTATAGGTTTAGGCTTAGCTTGGCTTGCTATATATCTAAGCATAAAAGATGGTGCCAGTTCTGTGGGAAAAATAGTTAAATTTACAGTTATTATGCCCATTATATTATTAGTAATTTTTACAATAAGAGTTTTATTTTTAGACGGTGCTCTTCAAGGTTTGAACTATTACCTAAATCCTGATTTTTCTAAACTTGCAAATGTAAAAGTGTGGACTGCAGCTTTTGGACAAATTTTATTTTCTTTAAGTTTAGGTTATGGGATAATGATAGCATATTCAAGTTATATGCCAAAAGATTCAGATATTACATTAAATGCTACCATAACAGCTCTTGCAAATAGTGGAGTAAGTTTTTTAGCTGGTTTTGCAATATTTGGAACTTTAGGTCACATTGCTACTAATCAAGGGGTAGATATAGCAAGTATTAGTGGTAGTGGTGGAGTTGGACTAGCTTTTGTAGTTTATCCTGAAGCAATTAGTAAACTTCCCTTTGGACATTGGGGACAAGTTGCATTTGCCCTTTCATTTTTCATAATGCTACTTACATTGGGAATAGATAGTGCTTTTTCCCTAGTAGAAGCTGTAGTTGCAGCTTTTGTAGATAAGTTTAATTTAGATAAAAAAGTTACAACAATATCTGTTGTTTTAGGTGCTGGATTACTAAGTCTTATATTTGCAACTAAGGCTGGCTTGTACTGGCTAGATATAGTAGATTATCATTTGAATAATTATGCTCTATTACCAATTAGTATTGTAGAATTGATTTTAATAATTAAAATCTTTAAAGTAGAAAAATTAAGAGAATTTATTAATTCAAAGTCGGATGTAAAAGTAGGAAGATGGTTTAACTACTTAGTATATACAGCTACATTTGCTTTAACAGGTGCATTTACTCTTAATGCCATAAATGATTTTAAAAATTTAATTATTGGCAAAACATACGAAAATTACCCAATAAAAGCAATTGTCATAGGAGGAATAGCAGTTATTGCTGGGTTGATTATTAGCTCGTTTATATTAGGAAGAAACAAAAAAAATAATGAATTAATACCAGAGGAGGTATAAAAATGACTTTAGGAGCAGTTGGAATGTTAGCATTTGGAGTTACTGTTTTATATGGTGGATTAGCAGTAGCAATTAAAAATATGAAATAACTAATGAGCTAAGAATAATTTCTTAGCTTTTTTTTTGTACAAAAAAGGAAATATAGAATTTAAATGTATATTTTATTTAGGAAATACAAGGGAGAGTATCATGAATAAAAGAATTTTAGACATATATAACTGGCAATTATTAAATATAATGGATAATGAACAAGGAATATTT
The DNA here is from genome assembly GCA_964517235.1 of uncultured Fusobacteriaceae bacterium. Classification (GTDB taxonomy): domain Bacteria; phylum Fusobacteriota; class Fusobacteriia; order Fusobacteriales; family Fusobacteriaceae; genus CAZFBB01. The sequence goes on along the minus strand of CAZFBB010000006.1, from coordinate 34,333 downwards.
TTTGAAGAATTTCTTGAAGAATTCTCTAAAATTTATTATTATATAAACCTTGTTGATTTAAATAAAAAATCTTTAAAAAATGATATTTTATTAAATATACAAGCCTATGAAAGCATAAAGGAAAATTTTTATTTTTTAGCTAATAGATTAGAGAAAAAAATAGAAAAATGTAATGGTCAACTTCAGGAAATTTTTCATCATGAAAGAATTAGAGCAATTTTATTTATTGGTGATGGTACTGTTGATGGCCATGGTATAAAAGTTCAAGATGAATCCTTTGTTATTTTTGATTTATCTTCTATCCTACACCTTGAATCACTGTATCATATGGATCTTTTCATTTTACATGAACTTATTCATCCTCTTCACTTTAAATTTAATGATTATTATTATTCTAATTATAAAAATATTGAAGAAATGTACTTTAAACGCCTATATACTGAAGGTTTAGCAACATATCTAAGTTGGCAAAGTACCTTTGCTACATTGGAAGACTCTTTTTGGTTAGGGTTTTTACCGAAAATAAAGGTAGAAAAATGGGAAATTAATTGTGTGAAAAAAAAAGATAATATTGGTTTAAGACTTAATAAAACTATTAAATTAAATAAATTCAATCAAAAATTATACTTTGAATTATTCAGTATAGATACTATTAAAGATTACAAAAATGGTCGATTAGGGTATTATTATGGATTTGAAATAGTCAAAATAATTGGAAATAGTCGAAAATTAAATGAATTATTAAATATCAATTACGAAATTGTTCGAACATATATAATCGATTATTTTAACATTTAATCACTTGAAAATTTCATGTAAAATTCAAATTATTAGGAGGTTCTATGCAAAACTATATACACATTTCAATTGATACCTATATCAATAAAAAAAATTGTTTTAAAATTGTATAATCAAAAAATCAATACACTTGTAATTTTATTTTCTGGAAACTTCTATACCAAACTAGCATCTTTAATTTTTTATTCAAATAATATTGCAAGAAAATTTTCTTATAATACTTTAGTTATCGAATACCCATTCTAAAAACATAATGAAATTTTTGATTTTAATCATTATAAATATTTAATAGAAAACATAAAGAAAGCCATAGAAAAATCACTTTAAAAAAACCACACAAGAAAATTTTATTGATAAAAGTTTAGGAACCAGAATACAAAATAATTTTACAAAAATTTTAAAAAATTATGAAATTCATAATATCTTTATTACTCACCAAAAGTTATTATAAAAAATTATGGGCTAACCCCTTCATTATTCATTTTTGGTGGTAATGACCCACATATTTCGCTATTTATTCTTGAAAAAATAAATGGAATTATCTCCACTTTAAAAAAGCAAATCATTCTTTAAATACTTTTAATGTTATAGAATCTGTACATGTTTTATAAAAAATTTATAATTTTTTAAAATTGTTAAAGTAAAACTAAAAAATTTCTTCATTTATAATAACTCAAAGGAATTTTATTGAAATTTTGTATTGAATCAAAACTTTTTGTATAGTTTTTAACAATAAAACCTTGATTTTTTTATATAAGAATTGTATAATAAAATTATAAATTGTTCTATAATATATTGGCTGTTAAAAAAGGAGTGGGGAAAATGGCATATGATGCGAGAATCTATCGTATATTTGTAGCTATACCAAAGGATCTTTGCGATGAAAAAAAAATCATTGAAAAAATCATTAATAAATGGAATAAGTTATATTCACAGGAACAAAAAACATTTTTATTTCCATATTATGCAAGTGAAGTAGAGAAGTTTTATGATAATCAATATGATATAGTTTTAGGAGCATTTTGGACAAAAGTAGAAGAAAAAGAAGGATTTAGTGAAGGGTTAGAAGCCTTTATTAAAAATGGTCATCCTACTAGTCTCTTTTTTTCAAATAAAGATATTCCACGTGCAAAATTAGACTTGGATAATCTAAAAAAGTTAGAAGAGTTTAAAAACAACCTTAAAAAATCAGGGGTAATAAGAGAATATGATAATAAAGATTATTTTGTTGAACAACTGGAAAATTCAATTAATAGAATTGTAAAAGATTTGAGAACAATCAAAAAAGTTTATGATAATAATGTTGATAATCCTGATGAATTAAAAAAAATAGAAAACAAAAGAAGAGCTGGATACTATAACTATATTGGTTCAATTGAAGACAGGTCAAAAGAGCTAGTTGGCTTAATTGGAGATTTTATTAACAAAAGTGGAGAATTTACTATTTCTCTTGAAAAAGAATGTGAAGATGAAGTTGGATTTGGACTATCTTCATTGGAAAAGGGAAGAATTTTTAATAAATTTAATAGAGCTCTAGACAATCTGGCTAAATCATTTAAAAGTACATGGACTGATTTTGATGAAATATTTAGTAATTTTATAGCTAATGTTAATTTAGAAGAAGATTGCAAAGTAGAAGTTATCCAATTAATAAGTCAACTTAATGCTGGATTAGAAAGTGCAAAGGGAAACTTAATTCCTTTTTCTGATAATTTTGAAAATTATAACAGTAATTCTATGGAATTTAATGTAAGTGCAAAAATTCTAAGTAATAAACTTAAAAATTTTGATTTGTTACTTGACAAATCCATAGAAAAGATTGCAAACTTAAAAATAACTTTTTAAACTAGGAATAAACCTAGTTTTTTTATTTTTTATGTGAATAATTAAACTTTTCAAATAATTTTATTTTTAAATATATTAATTTTTTCAATATATTTTTTACAATATTCTCTTTTTAAGCTTATCAAATATAACTTTATAAAGTTATATATTTTTTTAGATAAAATATTTTTAAAACAAAACTTTGTTATTTAATTATCTATTTTTTCTTGACATTAATTTTAAATTAGAGTATACATATAAGCAAGGGAATAAAAATAAAAGGAGGATTTACAATGTCTTATAAGTTTTTTATGCCACCAGTAAGTTTAATGGGACCAGAATGTCTAAAGGAAGCTGGTAAAGATATTAGAGACTTAGGATTCAAAAAGGCTCTGATAGTAACAGATAAAGTTTTAGTAAACATCAAATTAGTTGATGAGTTAACTAAAGTATTAGATTCAAATGGAATTGAATATTTTATATACGATGGTACAAAACCAAATCCAACTGTTACAAATGTAAATGATGGATTAAAAATATTAAAGGATAATAGTTGTGACTTTGTTATTTCATTTGGGGGAGGATCTCCCCATGATGCTGCAAAAGGAATTGCAATATTAGCCACCAATGGTGGTAACATAAAAGATTATGAAGGTGTTAATAAATCAACTAAACCTCAACTACCTCTTGTTGCCATAAATACTACTGCAGGAACAGCTTCAGAAATGACTATATTCTCAATTATAACTGATGAAGATAGACATATTAAAATGGCTCTTGTAGATAAACATATGACACCAATAATGGCAGTTAACGACCCATTATTAATGATTGCTATGCCAAAAGGTTTAACTGCTGCTACTGGAATGGATGCTCTTACACATGCTGTAGAAGCATATGTTTCAACTGCTGCAACTCCAATAACTGATGCTTGTGCTCTAATGGCCATTAAATTAATTTCGAATAATTTGAGAAAAGTAGTAGAAAACGGACAAGATACAGAGGCAAGAGTCTTAATGGCTTATGCTGAGTATTTAGCTGGAATGGCATTTAATAGTGCTTCTTTAGGATATGTACATGCTATGGCTCATCAATTAGGCGGATTTTATGATTTGCCTCATGGTGTATGCAACGCTGTACTATTACCTCATGTTCAAAAATATAATGCTCAAATTGTTCCTGGAAGATTGAAAGATGTTGCTGAAGCAATGGGGGTAGAAGTTAAAGAACTAAGTAATGAAGAAGGTGCAGAAAAAGCCTTAGAAGCTATAAGAATTTTATCAAAAAAAATTGATATACCAACTGGTTTAAGCGAACTTGGGGCAAAAGAAGAGGATTTAAAAATTCTTGCTACAAATGCTCTTAAAGATGCGTGTGGACTTACAAATCCAAAACAAGCAACATTAGAAGAGATAATCGAAATATTTAAGAATGCGATGTAGTATTAAAGCTCTGCACAGTAAATTCATCAAACATCTTAATAATTTAACCTTCAAAATATTTAGATTTTGTTGATTCTAAAAAAACTTTAAAGTGTTAAAAAATTAAAATAAAATAATTTTTTGAAATTAATTATAGAACAACTTTAAATTTAGAAAAATCTATTATTTTATTTTCTAAATATATTTCAAGAATTAAAAAAAACCTGTGCCTCACAGGTTTTTTTAGCAACTCCTATTAACTTAATAAAATAATAATGCTAATAAGTCCCAACATCATCCCTATACTTTTCATCTCTTCCACCTACACTATCTTCCTACAAAGTATGTATTTCATTGCACCATGCAGTAAATATAAATAACTCCTTTACCTTATTGAATTCAGTAGATATTACATCGTGTTTCTCAGATATCTCTACTATTTTTTCTTCAAATTTTTTAATCGATTTCTCTACTATTACTATCCCATACATGAGCTTTCCCCCTCAGAATAACTGCATCTAACTTTACTAAAATAATTAAACTTTCCTTCTTTTACTATCAAAATTTATTCTTGACAATTTTTATAAAGAATGTTAATATTGATTGTAGTTTTATTATTTTGATTGGAAAAACCTGATATAAAGTACCCAAAAATAACATTTGATTTTATCTAATCAAATTAAAAAGGTGTTCCTCACCTTTAAAGGCTAAAGACAAATAAATGTCTCTAGTCTTTTTTTTTACAAAATATTCAAAATAATTGTAATTGAAAGAGATTTTTATACTAATTGCTAAAATGTTAGAAAAAGATATTAACCTATCTTTACATTAGAAGTAAAGTGAACTATGAATTAATAAAGACTTTATTACACATTTATCATAACTGGCTATTATTTGATTTTTTCTATAAATAAAGTTTTATCTCTACTAATAAAAATAAAAAAATATTTTGAATTCCTTTATAAAAATGGTTAAAAATTTATCATGAATAAAGGTCGATACAAAGAAAAACTTAAATAAACATATAAACATCAAGTTTTATAATCAAGGTCAAAAAATAAACAAAAGAAAAAAATAATTAAGTTTACTTTTTAACTTCTCCAAGTTAAAGTAGTATAAAGGAGGGGTAGATATGAAAGAAATAAAATGTCCATATTGTGGGAATATTTTAGAAGAAAAAACAGATGATTATCATGCAGAAAAGAAGGATTTTTATGTCTGTGAAGCCTGTCACTCTATGCTCCATACTTCTAAGGAAGTCGACGGGCATATCGTATTAGAAATGGAATAGCATATTATTGAGAAGCAAAAGAAAAAAGCCGTTTAAAAATCGGCTTTTTATCATCTTTCATTTAATTTGTATCCAACTCCACTTACACTTTCTATTTCTCTTTCTAAACAAGAGAATTTTATCTTCAATCTTCTTATATAAACATCAATAGTTCTATTCCCTTCAAAGAAAGCTCCTTCCCATATTTTTTGATATATATCTTTTCTAGAAAGAGTTGTTCCTTTATTTCTTATTAAATACATTAATAATTTAAATTCCGTTTTAGTAATTTTAGTGTTGACACCTTCATAACTAATACTTTGAGCTTCACTATCTATTTCAATTGGTCCATACTTATAATAATTGTGTACTGTCATAAAGTTTCTTGAAGCTGCTTTAATTCTTAATTTTAACTCTTCTGGATTAAATGGCTTTTTAATATAATCGTCTGCTCCCTTTTCAAATCCTATAATAACATCATCATTTTCAACTTTACCAGTAAGCAATATAACATATGGATTTCCATATACCTTTGGATTATTTTTAATCTTTTCTACTACTTCATACCCACTCATATCAGGTAAACCTATATCTAATAAAAGAAAATCAGCAGGACTACTTGACAAATGAAATAAAGCTGCTTTACCTGACCCAAATGATGTAGTACTATATAATTCCTCTTTCAAAATACTTTCTAACAAATGCCTAGTTGCCATACTATCCTCAACAATAACTATATTCATTTTCTCACCTCATTTAATTGATAATTCATAATATTAATTAATTCCAAACCTTCATTAAATAAAGATTCAATAGTTCCAATTAATAAATTTTCTTTTTCTATAACTTCAAAAATTTCTGCAATGGTATTTGCTCTAAAATTTAACAAAGTCCCTTTGATTTTGTGTGCATATTTTTTAATATTTTCTATATTATTAGTTTTAATTGCCTCTTCCAATTGATATAAATCTTGTTCATTTGACCTCATATATGCTCCAATTAATTTTAATAATATTTCTTTCCCATATGTTTTTCTAAGTTCACCTATATCTATTATACTTGTACCACAATATTTTGTTAATTTTTCTCTTAACTCATCAAATATTACTGGTTTTGAAAGATAATCTGCCATGCCATATTCTATACACTTTTCTCTATAACCCTTGTATGAATGAGCAGTTACTGCAATTATTGGCATAGTATGACCTTTTTTCTTTATAATATTTGTTAGTTCAAATCCATTCATTTCAGGTAGTTGAATATCCATAAGTATCATATGATAGCGAGTTTCATTAACATACTTTAAAGCTAATTCAGCACTTTCTGCATGATGAGCAGTAATACCAAATTGGTCTAAATAGTGTAATAATACATGGGCATTAGTTGAATTATCTTCTACTACTAAGATTCTTTTGTTAAATTTAATTTCTTCTCTTTCTTCAAAGTCAATTTTATTTCCACCAAACTCAAATAAATCAGGCTGAAAAAGTGGAGTTTTAAAAGAGTAAGTTAATCCAAGGTTTTCAAAATATTCTAAATTTTTATATTTTTCAATTAATATTTTAGTACTACCTTTCAACCTTTCTTTTTTTAATAAAATTTCTTCTAGATTTCTTTTGTTTCGCATAAAATAGCCTTCTGAAATTAATACATAAAGATTAGCTTCCTCACTTAAATCTTCCAGCAACTCACAAAATTCATCAAATTCTTGAGCTATTATATAATCATAATCAAACATTTCTAACATTTCGATTTCATTAACTAAGATACTTTGATCCTCTTCATATATGAGAAATTGCTTATATCCTTGATTATCTTCTACTTCTTTCCTCCTAGATATATCTAGGACTAAATTAAAGTAGAAGATAGTCCCATCACCTAGTTGACTATCAAAGCATATATCTGAATTCATGTGTAGTAAAAACTTTTTGGTAATACTAAGTCCAAGGCCAGTACCGCCATACCTTCTACTATATGAACTATCCAATTGAGTAAAACTATTAAATAATTTATTGAATTTTTCCTTTTCTATTCCAATTCCACTATCTTTTACAGAAAACATCAATTTACAATTGTCTTCTCCTTGACCTATCAAATCAACTCTAACTACTACTTCTCCTTCAGAGGTGAATTTAATAGCATTGCTTATAAGATTGGTTAAAATTTGCTTCAATTTCAAATAATCACCAATAATCTCTGGAGGAATATCCTTATTTACAAAAAAGATTAAATTAAGCTTTTTTTGCTGAACTGTACTCGTAAATATATCGGATAATTCTCTTAATAATTGATTCATTGCAAATCTATCTCTGTTTATAATTACCTTTCCTGCTTCTATTTTACTAAAATCTAAAATTTCATTAACAACATTCAAAAGATGTTTGGCACTACTTTCAACTATTTTCAACTTCATCCTACTGGGATTGTCAAGTGAATCCCCTTTCATAATTTCAGTCATACCTATTATTCCATTTAATGGAGTTCTAATTTCATGGGTCATATTTGCAAGAAATCTAGATTTTACTTCACTATGTTTTTCTGCTTCAAATTTTAAATACTTTAATTGTTTTATAAGTGTTTTCCATTTTAATAAAACAAATGTACAGAAACTGGAAAAAATTAATAGAAATAATAAAAATAAATTAGTGGCTGTTTCTTTGTTTACTAAAACAAAAAAATCTTTTTCATTAAAAAAACTTACTCTTTCATGGGTATTTTTTGTAAAAATTCTATACCTTTGAAGATGCTCTGCATTAAATAAATATAAACTATCATACAAAATAATATCATTAAAATCTGATTTTTTAGGATATTTTTTAAAAAGGTTAATAAGTTCTTGACCTCTAAGATAAAAATCTTCTTGATAAACAACAGAATAATAATCTTCTGGAGTTAAATTGAAAGCATATATTGGCTTTCCAAGTGTTTTCAATTTATTAATTATTTGATCTTCTACAGGCCTTTTCACAAGAACCAAGCCATCATTTTTCCCTAAAAGATTTAAAAGTGCTACTCCTAACGAATTTTCAAGATTTATATATTCAAATTCTACATAGGGATACTTCTTTTTTAAATTAATCAATTCTTTCCATGGTAAATCTTCAATATACAATTTATTAATAAAAGGTTGTATGAGTAGTATTTGTTCAATGAAACTATCTAAAGTATTATCGTCAAGCCCAATAGTATTGATGAAATCTCCGTTTAAATCTTCTGTATACAACCTTTGACTACCTTGGAACAAATTTGAAAAATAATGTTTTTCAGAAATATTTATATGAACTATATATTCAAATTTTTTTTCTTTATACTTTATAGCTAATATTCTTTCAATTTCTCTTATATATTCAGAACTACTATTAAAGTCTAAACTTAAATAATCTACATATACATTTTGTTTTTCATTTTTATTTTCTTCTATACCATTTATTATCTGGTCACTTTCATAATTACCTTTTGAATAATAATTAAGTATCAAAATATCTTGACTTAATAAAGTAAAATGTAAGATTATAATTGCGATAAGATACTTCATTTTTTCTCCTTATCATATAAGTTTTACAATTATTATATACTATTTGACCAGTATACAATAGTTAAAGTTAAAAAAATGTTAAATTGTTAAAAAAAAAGTAATTTTTTGAACGTTTTGACTTTTTTTGAAACAATATTTTAAAAAAAACAAGTTTTAACACTATATTAACACTTGTAGATTATAATTGAATTGCTAAGATTCACATAATTAAATTGGGAGGTAGATTAAATGAAAAAAGTAATTATTAAGTCTTTATTGACAATTGTGGCATTAATGACTTTAGTCGCTTGTGGAGGAAGGGAAAAAGAAACAAATTCTGGAATAAATTATCCTGAAAAAGAAATTAAAATCATTGTAGCTTACAAAGCAGGAGGAGGAACCGATAGAGGAGCTAGAATCTTAATGAAAGAAGCTCAAAGTGAATTTGAAAAACCATTAGTAATTGTAAATAGACCAGGAGCTGATGGACAGCTAGGGTTTACTGAATTGGCAAAAGCTAAACCAAACGGGTATACAATAGGTTTTATCAACTTGCCAAACTATACATCTTTAACATTAACAAGAGAAACTCAATTTGATAAAGATAGTATCATCCCTATAATTAATTATGTTTATGACCAAGGGGTTTTCGTAGTAAGAAATGAAGAAAACTGGGAAAATATTCAAGATTTTGTAGCCGACGCTAAAGCTAGACCTAATGAAATTACAGTATCAAATAACGGAACAGGTGCATCAAACCATATAGGAGCAGCAGAGTTCGCACATAAAAGTGGAATTGAACTAAAACATATTCCATTTGGTGGCTCATCAGACATGTTAGCAGCTTTAAGAGGTGGACATGTTGATGCAACGGTAGCAAAGATATCTGAAGTAGCGAACTTAGTAAAAGCAGGTGAATTAAAGATATTAGCGTCATTTACTGATAGTAGGCTAAAAGATTTTCCTGAAACTCCTACTTTAACTGAAAATGGATATGAAGTAATATTCGGATCTGCTAGGGGGATTGCTGCACCAGCTGGAACTCCACAAGAGATTATCGATTTATTACATGATAGATTTAAAAAAGCAATTGAATCAGAATCACATCTTGTAGCAGCCAAAAATGCAAATATGCCAATTTATTACATGGGTCCAAAAGAATACAAAGAATTCATGGATAAACAAGAAGCTGATTTGAAAGTTGCTTTAGAAGTGTTAGGACTTAATTAAATCAAATATATAACTTGAGGAGAAAAAAATGGAGAAAAAAGGAAATTTAGCCTTATGTGCAGGATTTTTTGCATTATCTGGTTTTTATACTTTTTTATTAAAATCATTAGATGCAAAAGATGCATTATACCCAAAATTTGTAGCTTTTTTACTATTTGGACTGACAATAGTGCTAACACTTCAAATTGTTATGTCTAAGGGTGATGAATTTAAGGTAAAGATATTTGGAAAATTTTATAAGCAACAATTTTTTACTGTAATTGCCATTGGGATAGGGTATTTATTTTTAATAAATCTATTAGGATACTTTGCATCAACTTTCTTGTTCTTAGCTATATTACTAGTATTGTTAAAGGCTAAAAGAAATGTGGCAATACTAGTTGCTATAGGTTTTTGTATATTCATATACATAATATTTAGAATGTTCCTAGGAGTTCCAGTTCCTGAAGGATTATTATTTTAGAAGGGGAGATATTTTATGGGTGAAGTATTACACGGATTTTTAAATGCAATAATGCCTATTAATCTAGTTGCTTCAGTACTAAGTGTGGCAGTTGGAATAATAATAGGATCATTACCTGGCTTATCAGCTGCTATGGGAGTAGCATTACTTATACCATTAACATTTGGAATGAGCGCTGAAACAGGACTTATTACCTTGGCAGGAGTATATTGCGGAGCTGTATTTGGAGGATCAATTTCAGCAATACTTATACACACTCCAGGAACTTCATCAGCAGCAGCAACTGCTCTTGATGGATATCAATTAACACTAAAAGGTCAAGCAAAAAAAGCTTTGAATACAGCAGTTATTAGTTCATTTGGTGGTGCTATGATAAGTGCAGTTGCTTTGTATCTATTTGCTCCACCTTTGGCAAAACTAGCATTAAAATTTGGACCAGCTGAAAATTTCTGGTTATCAATATTTGGATTAACTATTATTGCAGGGGTTAGTTCAAAATCAGTTATAAAAGGTTTATTATCAGGAGCATTAGGTCTCGCATTATCGACAATAGGAATGGATCCAATGACAGGAACAGCTAGATTTACAATGGGGTCAATTCATCTATTAGATGGTTTGCCGTTTACTGCAACACTTATTGGCTTATTCTCTATGTCACAAGTATTAATACTATCTGAAAAGGAGATAAAAAAATCATCTGGAGATATTACTCCTGAAGGTTCAAATGAAGGCTTAAGTGCAAAGGAATTAAAAGGTTTATTACCTACTATTTTTAGATCAGGTATTATAGGAAGTGTTACTGGAATATTGCCAGGAGCAGGAGGAACAATTGCAGCATTTATTGGCTATGATTGGGCCAAAAAATTCTCTAAAAACCCCAATGAATTTGGAAGAGGAGCTATTGAGGGAGTAGCAGGACCAGAAGCAGCTAATAATGCTGTTACAGGTGGGTCACTTATTCCCACGCTTACGCTTGGAATTCCAGGAAACTCAGTTACTGCAGTTTTAATGGGAGGACTTATAATTAAAGGTTTACAGCCAGGGCCAGATTTATTTACTCTCCATGGAAAAATAACATATACATTCTTTGCAGGATTTATAGTTGTTAATATTTTTATGCTTTTATTGGGATTATTTGCATCTAAACATTTTGCCAAAGTATCAAAAGTGCCTAACAACTACTTAATTCCAATTATATTCTGTCTAAGTGTTATTGGTTCATATGCAATTAATAACTCGATGTTTGACGTAGGAATAATGTTTATATTTGGAATTGTAGGATATTTTGTTAAGAAATTTGGATTAAATGCAGCAGCAATAGTTCTTGCATTAATAGTTGGCCCAATTGGAGAAGAAGGACTAAGAAGAGTTGTACTAATGTATCCAAAGTCACCATTGGAGCATTTATTATCTAGTCCCATTAGCATTGCTTTAATAATAATGAGTTTATTATCATTATTGTCCCCATTTATCCTTGCATTTATCGAAAAAATAAGAGATAATAGAGGAAACGCATAATAGAAATGAGGTCAACATGGGATATTTAGGCATAATTACTAGAGTTTTAATGGCAATATTTGTTGGGGGAATAATAGGATTTGAGCGTGAAAAGAAAAAAAAACCAGCAGGGTTTATTACGCACACATTAGTGTGTGTAGGAGCCTGTGTAATTGCAACTATACAAATGCTTATAGTTGAAAGAGGATTTCAAATAGCCATTGCAACTCCTGAACTTATTCCTACTATTAGGTCTGATATGGGTAGGTTAACTGCTCAAGTTGTTTCTGGAATAGGATTTTTAGGAGCAGGAACTATTATTCAAACAAAGGATACAGTTACAGGGATTACTACTGCTGCTACTTTGTGGTTAGTGGCTTGTTTAGGAATAGCAGTAGGAATGGGGTACTATTTCTTAGCTTTAATAGTTTTAGTATCGGTTAGTTTCATACTAATTATTATGAAGCGTATAGAAGTACATGTTTTAGAACGTAAAAAGTTCAGAAAATTAGCAATTTCTTTTAGGGGAAATGAAGATATAGAAAATTTGATAGCTGAGTATCTTAAAAGTAAAAACGTAAAAATACATGCAATTAAACACTTGAGAGAAAGAGCTTCAGGAGGAATAATAGAGAAAAAAAGTATTTACACCATTCTTGTACCTAAATATATGAAAACAAGAGAAATTATGGAAGATATTAACTTATATGAAGAAATAACAAAAATATCACTCATGTAGATTACTAATCATTTTTTAAAATTGTTGCTTCAACCTGAACAGGAGTAAAACTCCTGTTTTATATAATTTTAATAAATTATACCTATAACCAGTATATATTAGGTAAAAAGTGGAATATCATGTATAATGACCTTACTAAGTTAATTGCAACTTACTAGTATTTATAGTATAATAAATCTAATTTATTAGGAGGAATTATGTCTAAGAAACTAAGTAAGGAAGAGATAGACTTAAAAATAGAAAAATCTGTAAAAAAACTAGAAAAATATTATAAATTGTATCAATATGTATATATAATAAAAAGATCTATCAGTAATATAGATAAGTTTTTGAAAAGGAGATTTTGGATAATTTTTATAATCTATACAATTATACTTTTATTATTACTTGAATAATGGAGGGCACATGTTTTTAAGAGAAATAATCGGAGAAGGAAAAAAAGCCATTAAAATGACGGGCTTTTTAATTAAGATTATTTTGCCTGTATCACTTGGAATAAAAATACTGCAAGATCTAAGTTTTATTGAAAAAATAGCAAATTTCCTTAGCCCCTTAATGAGTCTTGTTGGTTTATCTGGTGAATTGGGAATAGTTTGGATAACTGCAATGTTAACAAATATTTATGGTGGTTTAATTACTCTATTTAATATGAGCAGTTATCATACTTTTACAACAGGTGAAATAACGATTTTAGCAACAATGATACTTTTAGCACACTCTATAATAGTAGAAACACGAATACTTACAAAAGCTGGTGCAAAGAATAATATTATATTAGTGAGAATATTTAGTGCATTATTCATAGGTTTTATACTTAATTTGACCTTTAAAACATTTTCATTGTATGAAAAAGAAGCAATATTGAACTTTAAACCTACTTTATCAAATCCAAATTATTTTGAATGGTTTATAAGCCAAGTTAAAAATTATTTTAACATATTTGTTATTATTTATATTTTATTATTAATTATGAAGGGTTTAGAGAAAATTGGCATTTTAGAAGGAATAAAAAATTTATTAAAACCTTTGTTAAACATATTAGGTATATCAAAAGAAGCTACAACAATAAATTTAGTTACACTTACCCTAGGAATTTCTTATGGTGGAGCTCTTTTATTAGATGAAGTAAAAAAAGGAAAGTTAGCAAATGAAGATATAGAGTACTCAACAACATTTATGGCATTATGTCATGCTATAGTAGAAGATACTTTATTAATGTTAAGTATCGGAGCTAGCCTTTGGGGCATATTAATTGTTAGATTTTTATATGCTTTTTTATACGTATTTTCATTGAATAAATTAAGGAAGAGCTTTGTAAGAAAAAAAAAGGAAGCGTATTAAGCTTCCTTTTTAAATAAAATTAACAAGTTAAATGCTCAAAGTAAAAAAAATTTAATTAGAATTTTACATAAATTAAAAAATTAAACAAAACTTATACCTCAATAGAAATATCTAGTTAAATTTATATAAAACTCAACAATTCTTAATTCAAAAAGTTTTAACTTATTTAATTTCATTACTACCAATAAAATTTAAAAAAATTATGTTTATATTAATGAGTTTTCTATAATTAATTGTTTCATAATTATTTTATATCATAAAATTTTTCTAAAGGTTTAGTTAATATTTATATTAATAATATAAATATTAACTAGACTTTTAAATATAATTGAGGATAAAAAATCGGTTGGAGGAAATGTTATGTATGAAATACTAAAAAAAGAGGTGCTTAATTCTACAGTAGAGAAAATTGTAGTAAAAGCTCCATTTATAGCAAGAAAGTGCCTTGCAGGTCAATTTCTTATGATAATGGTATGTGAAGATGGAGAGCGTATTCCACTTACAATAGCAGATTATAACAGAGATGAACAAAGTGTAACTATTATCTATCAAATAGTTGGATATTCTACAAAACTATTAAGTGAAAAGAGAGTTGGAGAATATTTGTTTGCTGTTAGTGGCCCTATGGGAAAACCAGTTGTGCACAAAGAAGGAGTAAAAAAGATCTTAGGGATAGGTGGAGGAGTTGGAGCAGCACCACTTCTACCTCAAATAAAAGAATATAACTCCCTAGGTGTAAATTGTGACGTCATACTTGGCGGGAGAAATAAAGACTATGTTTTATTAGAAGAGAATTTTAAGGGAAATGCAGAAAATTTATATATTTGTACAGATGATGGTAGTAGAGGACAAAAAGGTTTTGTTACACAAAAACTAATTGAATTATTAGAAAGTGGAGAGAAATATGATGAAATTATAGCCATAGGACCCCTTGTTATGATGAAAGCAATTGTTAATATAACAAAAGAAAAAAATATTCCTACTATGGTATCTCTTAATCCAATAATGATAGATGGTACTGGTATGTGTGGTGGCTGTAGACTTAGTTTTGATGGAGGAACAAAATTTGCTTGTGTAGATGGACCAGATTTTGATGGCTTTAAGGTTGATTTTGATGAATTAATCTCTAGGGCAAATATGTACAAAAAACATGAAGATAACCATGTTTGTAAATTAGGAGGTAGTAGTGAGCAAATTTAATATGAATCCTAAAAAAGTACCTATGCCTGAGCAAGATAGTAAAATAAGAGCTAAAAACTTCTTGGAAGTGACTCTAGGTTATACTAGGGAACAAGCAGTAGAAGAAGCAAAAAGGTGTTTACAATGTAAAAACGCAAAATGTATTGCAAAATGTCCAGTAAAGGTCAATATTCCTAATTTTATAAGTAAAATTGCAGTAGAAAACTTTGAAGGAGCTTATCAAAGCATAATTTCAGATAATAATCTACCTGCTATATGTGGAAGGGTCTGTCCACAAGAAACACAATGTGAAGGTGTTTGTGTAAGGGGTATAAAGGGTGAACCTGTTGGAATAGGAAGACTTGAAAGATGGATAGCTGATTATGCTAGAGAAAAGAATTTAAAAATAAAAGAAGATATAAAACTAAATGGAAGAAAAGTTGCCATAGTTGGTAGTGGTCCTGCGGGTCTTAGTTGTGCTGGAGAACTGGCAAAAAAAGGATATGATGTTACTATTTTTGAAGCTCTTCATAGAGAAGGAGGAGTTCTTACATATGGTATTCCCGAATTTAGATTACCCAAAAAGATTGTTAAGGAAGAAATAGATGAAATTAAAAATTTGGGAGTTAAAATAGAGAAAAATGTAATTGTTGGCAGATCTATAACTATTGATGAGCTAGTAGAAGAAGGCTATCAAGCTATATTTATAGGTAGTGGAGCAGGCTTACCAAGATTTATGAGAATAGAGGGAGAAAATCTTAAAGGTGTTTATTCAGCAAATGAATTTCTTACTAGAGTTAATCTTATGAAAGCTTATGAGGGGGACAAAACTCCCATAGAAGTTGGTAGAAGAGTAGCTGTAGTTGGTGGAGGAAATGTTGCCATGGACGCAGCAAGAACAGCTTTAAGATTAGGTGCAGATAATGTATATATAGTTTATAGACGTAGTGAAGAAGAATTACCTGCAAGGTTAGAGGAAATACACCACGCAAAGGAGGAAGGAATAGCCTTTAAACTACTTACTAATCCAGTTAAATTATTAGGTAATGATAAAAATTGGTTAAGAAGTATGGAATGTGTAGAAATGACCCTTGGAGAACCAGATGAATCTGGAAGAAGAAAACCAGTTGAAGTAAAAGAATCAAATTTTCAATTAAAACTAGATACGGTAATTATGGCCATAGGACAGAGTCCAAACCCACTTATTACTCAAACCACTGAAAATCTTAAGTCACATTCATGGGGAGGAATAATAGTAGAAGAGTCTACTATGGAAACAAGTAAGGAAAATGTATATGCTGGTGGAGATGTTGTAAGTGGAGCTGCTACAGTAATACTTGCAATGGGAGCAGGAAAAACTGCTGCACAAGCAATAGATGAAAAATTAAAAAATCAAAACTAAATAAATATAAAAGACTGATTTAAAGGAAACTGCTGAAAAAGTCCTATTTTAAAAATTTCAAAAATAATTCTATTAATTTCATTGAATCATTACTATCCAAATTATGAAAAATTGAAATTTTTAGACTTTTTCAATGAACTCCACCTATACTCAGTCTTTTTTTACGCGGATAAAATCTCTATTTAATATTATCGTTAAAATTAAACTTGTTTAAAACACCAATATTTTTATTATAAACATTCTAAAAAATATAATTTTAATAAAACCATTTATTTTTAAAATAAAAATTAGAGTATATTTAAAAAAAATCATACTAGGTCGACTGAAAGTATATACTCTTAGGTTAACTGTTGATTAATCAGAAAAATTTTTGTTAGATTTCTTTCGCTAAACTTAAGAAATTATAGAAAAAAAAAGAAATTTATGATAAAATAATGGGAAATATTTATTAACTAGGAGGCAAAAATGATAGCAACAAGTAATCTAGAACTTAGATTTGGATCTAGAAAATTATTTGAAGATGTAAATATAAAATTCACTCCAGGAAACTGCTATGGACTAATAGGAGCAAATGGAGCAGGAAAATCAACTTTTATAAAGATATTAACTGGTGAAGTAGAACCAACTCATGGTGAAGTCATATTAGGACCTAAAATGAGAATGTCTGTTTTAAAGCAAGATCATTTTGCATTTGAAGAAAATACAGTTTTAGACGTAGTACTAATGGGGCATGAAGAGTTATACTCTATAAAAAAAGAGCAAGAAATGTTGTACAGTAAACCAGATGCAACAGAAGAAGATTATGCAAGAGCAGGAGACCTCACTGATAGAATAGAAGAATTAAATGGATGGGCTGCTGAAACTGAAGCTGAAAAATTACTAAATGGTTTGGGAATTGTTCCAGCTTTACATTATAAGTTAATGAAGGAACTAAATGAAGGTGAAAAAGTAAAAGTACTACTTGCTCAAACTTTATTTGGTGATCCAGATATCCTTTTACTCGATGAGCCCACTAATGGACTTGACCTTAGAGCTATTAAATGGTTGGAAGATTTTTTATTAGATTTTGAAGCAACTGTAATAGTTGTATCCCATGATAGACACTTTTTAAACAAAGTATGTACACATATTGCTGATATCGATTATGGAAAGATTAAAATGTATGTTGGAAACTATGATTTCTGGTATGAATCAAACCAACTTATGAGAACTATGATTAATAATAAAAATAAGAAATTAGAGCAAAAAAGACAAGAATTACAAGAATTTATTGCTAGATTCTCTGCTAATGCTGCCAAATCAAAACAGGCTACAAGTAGAAAGAAGCAATTAGAAAAACTTAAACTTGAAGATATGCAAGTTTCTAATAGAAAATATCCATTTATTGAGTTCAAATCTGAAAGAGAAGCAGGAAATAATATGCTTAAAGTAGAAGGTTTAACTAAGAGTATCGATGGTGTTAAAGTTCTTGATAATTTAACATTTACAATCAATACAGGTGATAAAGTTGTATTGTTAGGTAAAAATGATATTGCTAAAACAACATTATTGCAAATATTAGCTGGAGAAATTGAAGCTGATAGTGGAACATTTATTTGGGGGGTAACAACTAGCCAAGCTTATTTTCCAAAAGATAATTCAGAATTTTTCCAAGACAAATCATTAGATTTAGTTGAATGGTTAAGACCATATTCAGATGATGAACATGATGCTTATGTAAGAGGTTTCTTAGGAAGAATGTTATTTTCAGGAGAGGAAGCAACTAAAAAAGTAACTGTATTATCTGGAGGAGAAAAAGTTAGATGTATGCTAAGCAAGATGATGTTATCTAAAGCAAATGTACTATTATTTGATAATCCTACAGATCACTTAGATTTAGAATCAATTACATCACTCAATAAAGCTTTAATCAAATTTAATGGAACAATATTATTTACTGCTCATGACCATGAATTTATACAAACTGTTGCAAATAGGATAATAGAAGTTACTCCAAGTGGAATAGTCGATAAAATGATGGAGTTTGATGAATATATTGAAAGTGAAGATGTACAAGCTAGATTAGCAAGTATGTACGAAGAAAATTAGTTTTAAAAATTATACCTCCTAAAGTAAATAGTAATTAAAAAGAGTTGGAATCTCCTTTTTATTACTAAATAGCTTTAGGGGGAATTTTTTTTAGGTAAAAAAGGGAAAGCACCCTTCAAATTTCTCATTAAGTATCACAACAAAAATTTTTACTACAGATTAATTATTAATAACTTCTCCCTAAAGTTATATTAATAATTACAAAGAATATCTTTTTATATTTCCTCATCAATATTGGGATTTTTATGAAGAACTAGTGAATTTTTCCTTAACCAAAGTTTAATATTTTTATAATCTGGACAAAAATTTTCAACTAGCTTCCAAAATTCCTCTGAATGGTTCATGTGTTTTAAATGACACAACTCATGTATTATTACATAATCGATTATTTCTATAGGTGCTCCTAAAAGAAGTGAATTTAAAGTAATTTTTTTATTTGAATAACATATTCCCCAGGCACTTTTCAATTTTTTAACTCTAATTTCCCTTGCCCTTAGATTTATATGAGAAATTATATAGTTATACCTACTAATAATAACTCTTTTAGCCTCCTCTAAAAACCACTTTTCTACCTCTTCTACCTTTTCAACTTTCAAAAAATTTCCATTTATACATAATGAAAAAAAATCTTTTTTTTCCTCAAATATATAATATTGACCTAAATACAATATTTTTTTTGGTTTCTTACATATTAAAGATTCTTTTTCAATTTGATTTTTTATCCAATCTAATTTTTTATTAATTAATAAAAGGGCATTTTTATAGGTACTTCTTTTGGGAATACTAATTTTTATAATTCCATTTTGATATCTCAAAACAAAATTATTCTTGGTTCGTTTATATATTTTTACTTGATATTTTTTATTATCAATACAAATTTCTTCTATTCTCATCCTTGTATTCTATTATAAAAGTGTTTAAAAGTCTAGCAAATTTGACTAAAATAGAATTATATTATAAAATATAAGTCACAAGACAATTTAATAGTTAAAGGAGGGATTTGATGAGTAGAACAAAATCACTAGAGAGAGCCCAAGCTCTAAAAGGCACCATTAAAGATTATCTTGAAATAAAACCGAGACTAACTTGGGGTTTGAAGAAAGAAATTGTTAAGGAAACCGGTGAGCGCAGAAAAAAGATAATGGATTACTTTCAAGTTGGTTTTGAAGAGTGGAATGATTATAAATGGCAACTAAAAAATCGCATTAATACCATTGATGAATTAACTAATCTAATATCGCTTAAAAGAGAGGAGATAGAAGCGATAAAAAAAATTGAAAAAGTCTATAGATGGGGCTTATCTCCATATTACCTTTCATTAATTGACCCAAGTGATAATCTTGATCCAATTAAACTTTTAAGTTTACCAACCGAATTAGAATTAGACCAATGTGGTGATTTAGATCCAATGGGAGAAGAATTTACCAATCCAGCTGGAAGTATAACTAGAAGATATCCAGACAGATTAATAATTAATCTTACTAATGAATGTGCTATGTATTGTAGACATTGTCAAAGAAGAAGAAATATAGGTGACAAGGATAAAGCAAAGGATATTTCACTTATAGATGAATCTATTGAATATATTAAAGAGAATAAGGAAATTAGAGATGTATTATTAACTGGAGGAGATGCATTATCTATTGGTAATGAAGGTCTAGAAAGGATCCTTAAAAAATTGAGTTCTATAGAACACGTTGAGATAATCAGACTTGGAACTCGAATGCCTGTAACTTTACCTCAAAGGATAACTGATAAATTAGTAGAGATGTTAAAAAAATATCATCCAATTTATTTAAATACACATTTTAACCACCCAAATGAAGTAACACCAGAAGCAAAATTTGCTTGTGAAAAATTAGCAAATGTAGGAATTCCACTTGGGAATCAAGCAGTACTTTTAAATGGAGTAAATAATGATAAATATATTATGAGATTATTAAATCATGAATTATTAAAAATAAGGGTAAAACCATATTATATCTTTCATGCCAAACATGTAAAAGGAACTTCGCATTTTAATACTTCAATAAATGATGGAATTGAAATTATGGAATATTTAAGAGGGTATACAAGTGGAATGGCTGTCCCAACATATATATTAAATGCACCAAAGGGAAAGGGGAAAACCCCTATTGCTCCCCAATATCTATTAAGTCAAGGTAAAGATTATGTTATGATTAGGACTTGGCAGGGTGAAGTTATTAAATATGAAAACCATCCTACTTTAGATATAAAATCAGCGTTACTTAAATAATATTTTTAATATTATTATTTAAAATAATAATTTAAAGTTGCGGTAATACCTTTGACAGGAATATGCTCACAATATCTCCGTCAAATTGAGTCCATGAATTTTTTTTTAATTCTTCTGAAGCTGAATCGAATGATAAAGCCTTCCTATAATGTCTAGTGGAAGTCATTGCATCAAAAGCATCTGCTATTGCAATAATTCTAGAAACAAGAGGAATCTCTTTTGCTTTCAGCTTTGAAGGATATCCATTTCCATCCCACCTTTCATGGTGATGTTTTATTATAATAGCATGTTCCTTCAAAACACTGACTTTGCTAAGTATATTATATCCATATGTAGAATGTTTTTTTATTTCTTTATACTCTTCATCAGTTAATTTTGTTTCTTTTGTCAAAATCTTATCTGAAACTCCAATTTTACCAATATCATGAAGATGACCTGTAATATGGACAAGATCGATAATATTTTTATCTAAATTCATCTCTTTAGCAATAGCAACACTATAGTGAGCAACTCTACTAGAATGACCTCTTGTATATGTATCTTTCGTTTCCAAAATTTCTATAAAACTTTCTATAAATTCGTAGAAATCTTTATTTATAAGTAACATTTTCAACTCCTCTTAAATCTTTTGTTTTTTAAAGAAAACATAGTAATTATATATTAAAAATAAAAATTTGAACAGAAAAATATAAATTTATTCTTTTACTAAAAGCCAGTAGAAAAAGTAAAGATGTACTTGATACAGTAAAAAAATGGTTAACTTACACCTCATCTTCCCCTACAAAACATTTGTTTTTGATAGAAAAAAAGGAGGTTTTTAGATAGAAAGAGATAAAAGAAGGGAATAAATCTGAAATATATTTTACCGACCTAGGCTCACTAGATTAAAGAGATTTAAATGAAAACTCCAATGGAATTGTAAAAAAAGATTTACCCAAATCAACAGATTTATCAAAGGATAGTCAAGAAGGGTTAAATAAAATTTGTAATAAGTAGAATAGTATTTCTAGAAAGTCATTGGTATATTTTATACCAAAAGAAGTGTTAAAAATGGTAACAGGGCTAAAAATATTACTAGCTCTTCTCTGTATACTGAGCATATGTTATTTTCTGATTTAATTTAACAATTCAGAAATATTATGTAAATTTAGTATAATTTTTTTTTAAAAAAGGATAGAATACAAAACTGTAGGCAGATAAAATTTTCTTAAAAAAAGGTTTTATTTGTTTTTTATTTAGATGTGCCTATATAAGAAATTTAGGTTAAGTTAACGAAAGGAACCTTAAGAATTGGGAGCTGTTTGAGCTCCTTAAGAGCGAGTTTTGAAATTTAGTGACTTTAGTGATTTCTTAATCTTATTTTTTATATGAATACTCGATTTTTACTGAATAAGGAAGGATTTATCCAACGTAGATTCAATTATGCCTCTAAGACGTCGTATTACTTTTTTATCAGGACAAAAGTAATGATGTTTTTTCAAAAAACTAGTTGTTTGTCTTCAATCTGGATAGAATACTATAGGTAGGAAATGATTATACATTTTTTATTCTCAATAAAAAAGGAGCTAAGATAATTTATCTATCTTTAGTTCCTTTTAATAATCTTTATTAAACTAAGTCTTATTAATTCTGACCTTAATTTATCTATAGTCATTTCACAAAGACATATATACAAATATATCATTTCAAATATTCATCTCTTACAATAATGTAAGTATCTAAGCGATTATGCCACCCTTCTAACCATCTTCCTTCTCCCCGTTCTGGTGGGCTATTTTTAACTCGCTCATTTAACAAAAACTTAGCACTTTTAACAAATTCTTCTATAGGGTCTTTATCTCCATCTATTAACTCTAAAACTTGTAATAAACCCCAACCAAGATCTTTATACTTTTCTCTTTCATTAACCCCTTCACCTTTAAAATTTACATAATCTAACAATGGATATATTCCCATAGGTGTCTGTACTAACTTTTCATAATTCTCAATTACTTTTTCTTTTTTATCTGTTTTTTTAATCATTAATTCCAAAGACTTTTCTAATCTTTCTAATATAAACATTATTTGTACATCTTTGTTATCATAAAGAAACTCTCTTGCTTCTACCAACTCAATCTCTCCACTGCTATACAATTCATAAAAATAATCGCGAACATAATAAAGAGCATGTTCATAATAAAATAATCTAGGTAATTCATAGTTTTTTTCTTTAAAATATCTTATAAGTTGTGGAAAACTTTCTTCAAAGGGTCCATCAAAATTATAAGGATACCATATAAAGTGACCTATACCAAGAGAAATAAACTCTTCACCTTTATTCCAAATTATAATTTTATCTTTTTGACCTCCAGTTTCATTTTTATATATTAATTGTCCAATGTAATTAAGTTGCTCTTTAGTAATTTCTAAAGCTAATATATTTATTGTTAACAATAAAAAAATAAATATTTTCATACTCCACTCCTTTTGAGGTATTTTTATTATTATATCCTACATAATAAAATTTTCAAAGTCTAAAAAAACTTAACTTAATTGATAAATTTCAAACTTTTTATATTTCTATTGACCTATTTATAAAATTTTTAATTATAATATGTATATAAATTGTTTTCTTTGAAATTTTGATTTATCAACATATTTTTTTCTAAAAGATACAATTCAAATTAAGTATAATTATTAAATTTTTTAGAAATTTCTTCTTAAAAACATACTTTTTTTCTGTTCTTATTGCGAGACATATTCTCGATTATAAAACATAAACATCCTAAAAAAAAACAACTTTTTTTTTTAGAAAAAAACATTTAATAAAATTTATTCTTATTATGTAAAAAAAGTCTGGACATTTTATTAAAAATTTATTAAAATTTCATTAACAAAATTAGGAGGTAATATTAAATGAAGAAAATAGTCGCTTTAATTTTTATGATAAGCGTTTTTGCAGTTAATGCAGAAGGGGAAGGGAAAAAATCACAAAGTTCTGGTAATAATGGATTTGGAATCGGACTAGTTACTAACTTAAACAACTTTGGTTTAACTATGACTAAAGGTGGATATAGATTAGATTTAGATGGTGGAAATAACTGGTTTAATTTAAGTTTAGACAAGGAAATTTATAGACAAAAATACTTATATGTTAATGTAGGAGCTGTTTTATCTACATATCAATATGATAATTACTGGACAGGTAACGGTTGGACAGAAGGAGATAGTGGATTTGATATAGGTGTAAGAGTACCAGTTGGTCTTAGTACAAATGTTAACCAGTTTGAGTTTTTTGGAGAAGTAGTTCCTGCATTTACTATTGAGCGTGGAGTAGATGTAGATTTAGCTCTAGGGTTTAGATTCCACTTCTAAAAGATAATCTCTCACTCTATTTCCTAGAATATAAATATAATTATTTCAAAATTAAAATAAAGGGCTATTTAATATAATATTAAGTAGTTCTTTTCATATTTACTATATAAATTAAGCGTAACATACTACTCTACAAATTAAATTGTCAAAATTAGTTAATCGTCTAAAAAATATTTATGAGAGTGAAGTATCCCAGCCCTATAGAGATTTTTATTTCTTTAGAAATCTAATAAACATCCTTTTTCTCTATCCATAATTACTATATATAATCTACTCTCATTAATAAATGACAAATTTGAAATATACTGACTAATACCTTCTAAATTTAAAGTTTTAATTTTCTAAGTTCAACATTTATTTTTCATTTGTTCTAATTTTCTTAACATCTTAAAAGTTTCTGAATATCCTAAAATTTTAGAAACATTTTTTTTCTAAACTAATTTTTTGAAAAAAAACATGACAAGTGTTATATTTAATTAATAATTAAATAATTAAGGTGTATTATGCATTAATAAAAAATTGGAAAAATGATTAAGAAATATAGAATTTATAATAATATGGAACATAAAGACTTAGCAGAATCAATCAAAAAAACTAAACCTTATATTTCTGGGATTGAAAGAGGGAACCTTCAAACTCATCTATCAGAAGAAACGTTAAAAAAAACTGCTGACCTGTTGAATATGAATAATGAAGATAGAGATAAAATTCTTTTTTTAGTAGCTGAAGAAAGAACTCCTGAAATTGTATTAAAAAGGCTCCAGTCTATTACAGAAGTTGTCGAAACACTTTTTCAAGTTGATTCTCACATTGAAAAAACCTTGTTAAGAACATATGAATAACTTAAACCTAGTTCTGACCAAGAATAAAAGAAATTATTAATAAAAAATTTTATTAGAAAAGTTTCATTTAAAAATCGTCATTTTAACTTTTCTATTTTTCCCACTGCTATATACCTTTTTTTTACTTATCTTCGACGATTTTCGATAATTTTCACTTTTTTCACTCTAAACACCGTCGAATAAACTTCATTCTCTTACTAATAACTGCAAAAAAGCTCATACGAAGGTCTTTTCGAAGAAACTTCGAATTTTATTATTAATTCCTCCTAAAGGATTCTTTGGAAATCTATGGATTAAGGAGTTATATGTCCTAAATACTTTTTAAAAGTTTTCATATGTTTCTTCCCTGCTTTTTAATGATTTTCTATCAAACTATTGAACAACTTAAAATCCCTTTTATCTATGGCATAGAGAAAATCTTGATAAATAGTATAAGGTATAGAAAGTTCCTCATCTTTTTTTAATAAATAATCAATGATTTCATGTTCTGATATAGTTCTTTTTATATAAAAGTTTTCAACTGTTTTTAATCTTGTTACATAGAAGCTTATTATCTTTATTGGAATAAACATTCATAATATTAATTCTAGTCTTATTAAAATCCCTATTAATAAGTTGAACATGATAAAACCTATTAACAGTTATTTTATCTTTTATTAAATTATCAGGCTTTTTATCTACCAAAAGATATTAGAAAAAGTGAATATATACTTAATACAATAAAAAAATGGCAACAGGGATAAAAACCTTATTACCTGTTGCCTATACCTAGATATTGAGCATATGTTATTTTCTAATTTAAATCGATAATTCAGGTTTAAATATAATTAATCTAATAATTATTTAAATTTTGAAATAATCTAAGCTTTTATCGAGTTTACTAATAGTTATATCTACATCTTTTATCATTTCTTTGTTCTCTTCTAGTATCTCTTTAACGCCTTGAGCAAGCGAAGTAGAATTGCTCATTAATTCTTCTATGGCACTAGCACTTTTGTTTAAGGATACTATAGTTTGAATTATCCTTTCAGTTGCTTCGTGCTGTTCTTCAGTATACACTGCTATTTCTTCTACTTCCTTATAATTATCCCTAGTATATGTAGAAATCTTTTCTATCTCTCTTTCTACTTCTCCAATACCTCCTAGTCCAAAAATTACACCTTTTTTTACACTAGTCATACTATTATTAACTTTTTCCACTTCTTTAGTTACTGAAACTACTAATTCCTTTATTTTACCCGTTTCATTACTTGTTTGATCTGCTAGTTTTCTGACTTCATCTGCTACGACACTAAACCCTCTACCAGCTTCTCCAGCTCTAGCTGCTTCAATAGCCGCATTTAATGCCAAGAGATTTGTTTGGTCAGCAATTGCATTTATTCCTTTTAATATTTCTTCTATTTCTGTACTAATGTGCTTTAAATTTTTCGTTTCTTCAGATGTTTTTTCTACACTTTTATTAACATCTTTCATTATATTTACAACATCTTTAATACTCTCTCTGGATTTTCCTGTTATATTAAGAGTTTTATTTAAATTATCTACACCTAACGTAGCTCTAAATTTTATGTTTTTACTCTTTGAATTTATTTCTTCAAGAGCATTAAGACACTCTTGAGTATTTCCATTTTGATTCTTAATATCACCAAGGATATACTCATTATATTCTGCAAGTTGATCCATACCATATTCAATAGAATCTTCTTTATAATAAATACTATTTTTACCATGGATTATATTTTCTATATTTTTTATAAAAATTTGATTTTCTTTTTTTATCATATTAGATAGTGCTTTTATATTTTTTATCAAATTGGTCATTTGATTCTTATAAGACTTTAATCCATTATTTAATATACCTAATTCGTCTTTTCTATCTACTGAAAATTCAACATCAAATTTTCCTTTAGCTAAGTCCATTACATCTCTTGTTATTTTACTCACTGGGCTACTTATACTTTTTCCTATAGTATAAGTTATTGCAAAAGATAAAAATAACATAGGCAAAGTAATAAAGATTATAAGTTTAAATAATCGATTTATTGGTTCAAATAATTCTTTTTTTGAAATGGAAAAATATACACTCCAATCCAAAAAATCATAATATTTTACATATGCTAATCTTTCATCAACTGAATATTTATATGTTATATATCCCTCTCTTGTTTTCCTTATTTTTTCTATGTATTCTTTTTCTAATCTATTATTTTCTCTATCTTTTTCTATTAAAAGTGTATTTTCATTATCTATTACATTTGCTACTCCACTTTTCCCCATTTTTAATGAAGATAATTTTTCCTTAGTTGCATTAAGATCTATTAGCTTATTAAACTCTTCTCTATAACTACTTATTACTACATAAATATTCATACTTGAAAAATAAATTACATATGCATCTTTCTTTCCACTTCCTGTACTACTTACATTTTCTGTTTCATAAGAAAGAAATCCCTCTTTCATATCTAGTATTTTCTTTATATAGTCTATTTCTCCAACATCTTTTCCAACATATTTGGGATGGTAATAATATTTTCCTTGTGAATCAAGTAAATATGCATATCCATCATAACCAATCTTTATATCTCGTACTATTCCAATAATAAAATTTCTCATTTCATTATAGCTAATCTCTTCATTAACATATTCTTCATAAATACTTTGTATAGATATCAATGTAGTTCTTCCAACAGCTTTTA
Source organism: uncultured Fusobacteriaceae bacterium (assembly GCA_964517235.1). GTDB lineage: Bacteria > Fusobacteriota > Fusobacteriia > Fusobacteriales > Fusobacteriaceae > CAZFBB01. The sequence continues at coordinate 6,418 of CAZFBB010000006.1, read as the reverse complement.
GATAATTCTCTACACTTGCATCTGTATTTGATTCAATAATATCATATGTAGCTTTTGTATAATTTTTAAGTTCTTCCCTTGCATCTTCTTCAATATTTTTCTTTAACTGTATGTATACGGTAGTCATTAAGGTAAGTAGAAGTAATATAATTAAAGTGAAAAATATAACTGTAATATTAGTAGATAATTTTTTAATACCCATATATATTCCTTTCTATTTATAATTTTTTGACTTTCAAAGTATAACAAATAAAAAAAATTAAATCTAGACTTATAAAAATATATTATTACATTCATAAAATTTAAATAACAATATCATATTCTATTTGCCTGTTACTTATATTAAATTCAAATGCAAAAAATTAAGTACTTATATAAAAATTTTAATTTCAAACAAAAAAGCTCAGCAATATTGCTAAGCTTTCTCTATTAATAATAATTTTTACTTTGTTCCATTACTTCTACAAAATACTTCCAAACATTTTCTACTGATTTGAGACTAACTCTCTCTTCTGGAGTATGGGCTCCTCTTATGTCTGGTCCAAAAGAAATCATATCTATATCGTCAAATTTTTCATCAAACAATCCACATTCTAATCCTGCATGTATTGCTTTAACACCAGGTTTTCTACCATTTAGATCTTCGTAAACAGCTTCAAATGTTTCTCTTATTTTAGATTCTGCCCTATATGACCATGCTGGATAATGTGCTCCATCCTTAAAAGTACAATTTGTTAATTTCGCCATTGAACTTAATTCAGCAATTATTTCTGATTTTCTACTAGCAAGGCTTGATCTAATTGCAGACCTATAAACTACTTTATCTTTTTCTGTAATGATTACCCCCAAATTTAATGAGCTTTCTACTAGACCTTCAATATCAAGGCTCATTGTTTTTATACCATTTGGATGTAGAACCAATGTAGATATTGTTTTCTCAGTACTTTCTTTATCCATTACTTTAGATACTTCTACTCTTTTTACTCCCACTTTAACGTCTCTATCACTTACTCTAAATTCTTCCCTAAATATTTCGTTGCATTCTTCAATGATTTCAAGAGCTTTATCATAAGAAACACCTACTATAATTGCATCGGCTTCTCTAGGAATAGCATTCTCTTTAGAACCACCATTAATACTGCTTAATAATATATTATTTTCATTTCTTATTCTATCAAGTACTCTTCCAAGTAATTTATTTGAATTTCCTCTCTGCTCATGTGCATCGCAACCAGAATGTCCTCCTTGAAGCCCTCTAATTGTAATATGTAGTCCTTCTTGATTTTTTTCTTCAAACTTCACTGGTACAGAGAATACTCCTCTTGCTCCACCAGCACAACTTACGTACAATTCTCCCTCTTCTTCTGTATCTATATTTATTAAAGTTGTAGATTTTAACAATTTAGGGTCTAGAGCAATTGCTCCAGTCATTCCCATTTCTTCATCTGCTGTTATTAATACTTCAAGCTCTGGATGTCCTATATTATCACTATCTAACAAAGCTAGTGCAAATGCAACAGCAATTCCATTATCTGCCCCAAGCGTAGTTCCAGTAGCCTTAAGCCAACCATCTTCTACTCTAAGTTTCAACCCATCCTTTTCAAAATCATGAATTGTCTCTTGATTTTTCTCGCAAACCATATCCATATGTCCTTGAATAATCATACTAGGTACATGCTCATAATCTTTTTTTGCAGGTTTTTTTATAATAACATTTAGATGTTCATCTTGAATAGTTTCAAATCCCCTATCTTTACCAAATTTAACTAGATAATTACTTATTTTTTCTTCGTTTTTAGAGCCTCTAGGTATTGCACTTATTTCTTCAAAAAATCTCAAAACTGATTTAGGCTCTATTTTTTCTAATACTCTTGACATCTTCTTCCTCCTCTTGATATTTTACATATTATATCTTAAATTCCCATAAAAATAAAGTATTCTATTTGTCTTAAAACTGATTAAAATTTAATTACTATATTTTTTCATCATTTTATTTACTTCAAACAAAATTTTAATTAAACCTTCTTCATCATAGTAATTTATATGTCCAAACCCACTATTTAGAAACATTTTTTCCTCTTCACTTTTGGGAAATTTAAATAAAAGACTTATTAAAAATAAAGTCATTTTAATTTTATCTATTAACTTTAATTTCTTGTAAGTATATGAACCCATTAAATAAAATATTTTTTCACCTTGGTCTAAAAAAGAATTTACTTTTTTAATTCGTTTATATTTTTTATCAGATCTTTTTTCTATTCCCACTATATAAAGAATAATTAATTTTTCTTTAAGTATTTCATTAAAATTTAAAAATCTTTTCAAACCCCTTATTTTTTCCTCATAAATTCCACTTCCAAAAATAATTAAATCATATTTTTTTAAAATATTTTTAGATACATTTTTTAAATTAATAATATCTCCATTTAATTTTCTTCCCAAAATAAAAGCATATTTTTTACTTGAACCATATTTACTATTGTAAATAATCAAAATTTTCATAATATACTCCTCCCTATTTAATTATAAGTTAGAATATAATTTTTTCAATATCTATGTTAGTTCACTGGATAATTTCTATTCTTGCAAATTAAAATACCCCAAATGAAAAAATAAAATTAATCCTTTTAACTTATCTTAATATGTTTAAATTTACATTATCTAAAATTTTATAGTTGATACATTAAAACACCCTTATATTATTAATTTCGACAAATTATATAACTTTAATAGTTTTTTGATACTCTATTAAATTAAGGATTGAACTCTATTTGTTTCTTAAAATTAATTAAATCTGATTATTCTAAAAGCTAAATTATCATGAGTTTTAATAAATTTACTAAACTAAAAATTCACTAGTTAAGTTTACATAATTTATTAAAATAAAATTATCTATATAAACTTTTCTCCTTTTTAAATCTCTTATTTATAAGAAAAAGACCAATTCAAACGAATTAGCCTTTAATTTATATCTTAAATATCTTAATTTTTTCTTCTGTTTCTTCAGATAATTCATTCAATACTTGAGCGTTTTCACCAAGTTCATTAATGTTTTTAGCACTATCTTCTACTGTACTATCCATTTCCTTAATTCTAACTTTGATTTCTTCAAATGATTCCTTCAAATGATCAGAATTTTTTAGAAATGCTCTAAACTGTCCCTCTTGCCCTTCTACTCTAGTATATATTCCTGTCATATGTTTATTTAAACCTTCAAAAGCATCTAAAGTATTTAACATTACATCATTTATAACAGAAACACCCTTTAAGGTTTCTTGTATATCTTCTTTGTTTTTTTCCGCAGTATCAACATTGCTCTTAATCATATTATTTACTTCTGTCATCTTCTTTTCTATATCTTTAGCAATATTTCTAGAAACATTTGCCAACTTACGTATTTCATCTGCTACAACAGCAAATCCTCTTCCTTCCTCACCTGCTCTACTTGCTTCAATTGCAGCATTAAGTGCTAATAAATTTGTCTGTTCTGTTATTCCATAAATTTTATTAATAAATTCATTTACTTCATTTGATACTATTTTTAATTTGCTTATTTCATTAGTACTTTCTTCTATATCTGTACCTATTCCTTCAACTTTGTTCACTAAAACTTTTACTCCGCCTATTTTTTCTTTTAGTTCTTCAAAAGTTTTTAAACTGTTTTTATTAATTTCTTCAACTATTAATAGTATACTTTTTGCATCTCCCCCCATAATTCTAGCACTTCTATCAAATTCACTTAAATTCTCCACATTAACTTCTACTGAATAATTTATCTCACCAAAAGTAGCACTTAACTCTTCTTGACTAGCTCCATTACGCAATATTGTATCTCTAATTATTAAAGATTCATTTTTAATAGCATTAACAACTCTATCAATTCCTTCTACTGTTTCACAAAGAGTTTTTGTAATTTTATCAAAACTATCAGCTATCATACCCATTTCTCCACTTAATTTCAAACCTTTAAAATCAACTTTAAGATTAAGGTCTTCTACTTTTTTAGCTTCTTTCAATAATAATGTAAGTGGATTCTTAATGCTTCTATATGTTATTAACCAAAATAAAAATAATAGAAGTTGTAAAATAATCATACTAATCCTTGTAATATCTAAAGTAAATTCAGTCTTTTTACTATTTTCATTAGATATTCCCACTATATTCCCAAGTAACTCTCTATTTATTTTGTTTTGATTGTTTAACAGAAAAGTAATCTGATAGTAAATATCCTCTGTATTACTTGATATCTTCCTATTTCCTATAAAACTTAATTCTTTTTCTAGCTCATTAATCTCTTTAAATTTAATTGCTAACTCTTCTACATCTACCTTTTTTTCTAGTAATCTAATATATTCTTTTTCCTTATTAATATGCTCTATTTTTTTCATTATTAATTCGTTTAAATTCTTGAACAAACTACCAAATATTGCATTTAATGTAGATTTAATATTTGAATCTTCAGCTATTTTTTTCAAATTATCTATGCTCGTTTTCAATTCTTTTTGAATTTTTTCAATTTCTTCTAAACTATGAGCTCTTTCAATACTATTAATTTTTTTAATAATTTTCATATACTCGTCTTCTAATTGATTTAAATAACTATTTTCTTCATTAGATCTTTTTATTTCCTCAATATTTTTGTCTATTTCGCTTGCTTTAACTAATAAATTCCCTCCAATTTTATTAATCGTAATTCCAAGTACCAAAAACAACACGAATACAAACAATGAAAAAATATTAACCTTTTTCGTAATTTTCAATCTAATCCCTCCAAAAAAACACAGTATAGAAAAACTTATATATTAAAAATATTAACATATTTTTTTTTTTTTTACAATATTATATATATAACTTTTCTATTAGCGCTCTTTTTTCATGTTCATTAATGAAAGCACCTTTTATTGCATTCAAGCTAAATAGTGCTATTTTACTTTCTTCCATTGGTTTATATTTATTCAAAAACTCCAATTCTTTCATATAATTTGTATTTGAAACAGTTCTATTGTCTGTATTAAGACAAGCTAATATGCTATTATCAACATAGTCTTTTAATGGGTATTTATAAAAATCATCAATTGCATTAGTATTAAAGTTACTTATTGGACAACATTCCAGAATAATATTTTTATCTTTTAACTCTTTTAACAAATCCTGATCTTCATAAGCTCTTATTCCATGACCTAATCTTGTTGCACCACATTCTAAAGCTTCTTTTATACTCTTTACTCCTCTGGCTTCTCCTGCATGTATAGTAAAGGGAATATTTTCCTTTTTTGCTTTAGCAAATACTTCTTTAAATAACAATGCTGAATAATTAAATTCATCACCAGCAAGGTCTATTCCAACAACTTTTTTACCCTTAAATCTTTTAGCTAAATCAATTATTTCATAACCTTTATCAGAATTTAGGTGTCTCATTATACATAAAAGTAAATTAGCTTGTATATCATACTTTTCTTCAGCTCTCTCTACCCCTTTAATTACTGCTTCTACTACTTCATCAAGTAATAAGCCTTTATTTAAATGAAAATGAGGTGCAAATCTTATTTCTACATAAATATAATTTTCTTTTGCCAAATCTTCTACTAATTCAAATGCTGCCCTTTCAAGATTTTCTTTGCTTTGAAGAACTAATTGAGGTATATCAAACTTTTTTAAATATTCAATTAAATCTTTATTACCCTCTTCTACCCTAAGATATTTTATCAATTCTTCCAAATTATATGTTGGTAAATAGATTCCGTCTTTTTTTGCTATATCTAAAACACTTTCTGGTCTAAGTGACCCATCAAGGTGTAAATGTAATTCAGCTTTTTTAAATTTCTTCAGATTCATATCTTCTCCCTTCTTTTAAAAGATATTTTTACGATTATACACTAATCATAAATATTTGTATACCTTTTTTCTAAACTTTTATTTGAACCATCTAAATTATTTAAACCTAAATAATTTAAAAAACACAAATAAAATGTTGATTTCTCCACTTATATAAAATTTAACTTAAATAGAATTTTTAGCAAGTTACTATACAAATTAAATTTAGTGAATAGATATAAATTTTTATTTTATAAATCAAATAAATAATTTTAGTTACAAAAAATCAACATAAATCTCCTTACCGATAATAGATGCAGTATTTTTCAATTAAAGAGATAAATCTCTAAACTTTACGAATTTTTCTTAAAAGCTTTAAATGAAATATAGATAAGGTTGACTAATAGCCAACCTCTTTATTCTATTAAAATTTCATATCTCTTAATTTTATTTCTCCATTGTAAAACCACTAACGAAAAAATATTCTATATGTTTTCTTTAATTTTTTTAATTATGTCATCTGCTTTAAGTCCAAATTTTACTAATAACTCATCCCCTCTTCCAGATTCTCCAAATCTATCATAAATTCCTAATTTTACTACTT
>CAZFBB010000005.1:0-48172 GCA_964517235.1 uncultured Fusobacteriaceae bacterium | reverse complement strand
TGGTGGAACATTTAGTTCTCCATGGGATCCAGTAGGACAAAATGGATTTAGTGATGTATATACATCAAATATAATTTCATTAATCTTTGATAGAGAGATTATTGATGGACCTATGGGTGATTTATTTGAAAGAAGGTCTAAAGTTGTCTCTACAAGATCAGAGCCAGTATTTAATGCTGATGGAAGTCTGTCAGGAAATATTTCAGTAGACTCAAAAGCTGTAAAATATGATCCATATACTCAAGAATATGTTTCAGTTGGAAAAGGGACAAAAGCGGCTATAGAAACAACTTATAAAATAGATATGGGTGTTTGGCACCATGGTAGACCTATTACTATGAATGACTATCTGTATGCTAGAGCATTTATAGGTGAATGGGCAGTTAAAACAGGTGATAATGATAAGAGATATGACCAAGCTTATGCTGGATTCTGGGAATCAGAATTATTAGCAATTACTGGAGGATTTAGAATAGACTCAGAAGACACAATAACTATATGGACTGATTCAAATCATGCAGGTGGAGGATTGTTCAACATTGGAACAAGACCTTTATTAAAAGTTAAAGGAGCAAACCACCCAGGATATGCTGTACCTTGGGAAATCTTAGAAGCACTTGATGCTATTGTAGTAAATGGAAGTCCATCGAGAAAAACTTATGGATTTACTGAAAAAGAAGGAGTAAATCCAGTCGACCTTAAAAATCCTATGTTTAATGCTGATGTTTTAGCTCAACTTAAAAAGTTTGTAGCTGAAAAGCACATACCAAAAGTATTAAAGGGAAGATTAAGTGAAAAGGAAGTTTTATTAGCTTATAATCAAGCAATTAAATTCATTGAGGAAAAGGGACATGCCCTAATAGGATATGGTCCATATTACTTAAATCAATTAGACGCTAAAACTGGATTTGCTGAGTTAAAAGCATTTAGACATGAGTTATACACTGAAGAAAAGGGAAAATGGTCTAAATTGTTAAAAACAGACTATTTAAGAATTGAATCAGTAGAAACTCCTGACTTAGTTGTAGCAGGTGACGATGCAGTATTTGAATTAAATGTATCACAAATTCAATATCCAGCTGATACTGCTTCTAAAGCAACAAAAGGAACAGTAAAAGCACTATTAATATTAGAAGATGGATTAACTAAGGAATTTGATGGAGAATTTACTGGAAATGGAACTTTTGAAATTGTAATTCCTGGTGATGATACTGTTGAATTAGCTGGTAACTATACAGTAATATTAACAGCTACATTAGATGGTCAGTTTACAGGAACAAAAACAGTTAAAATAGAAGTATTTTAATATTGATTTATAAATAAGTAACATATAAGGGGCAGCCTTTTGCCCCTTTTAGTGTGTAGGAGGAAGAGTTAGATGTTTAGGAAAAGAGTATTAAAAAGAATAGTAGCTGCGGCTATAATGTATGCTCTTGCTGTTTTTACTTATTCAATGATTTTCAACAAAGTCTTAGATGTAACTATCAAAACGACTATTCATGAGACAATCAAGGCGGAAACAGTTCATTTCTTGGCAACTGCCCCACAAGGTGATGTGGTAAAGTTCCAAGAAAGCAGAAAAGAGTATTACTATGATGTATATAGGGTAGACGATCCTTATTTAATGAAAGTATTATGGAGAACAAGGGATACTTTAACATTTAATTTTGGAAGATCTTCTGTATTAGTTTCACGTAGTGGAAGTAGAGAGGTAAAGACTATTATATTAGAAGCTTTGCCTTCAACAATAATATTATTTACTACATCACAAATTTTTATTGTAATCATCGCTTTAATTTTAGGGTTAAAGAAAGCACAAAAACCAGGAGGTAGATTAGATAGAATTTCATCTAATATTACTATGGTTATGTTTGGTATACCTAGATGGTGGGTTGGTTTAATGTTTATAATGTTTTTTGGTTATGGACTTAAAATATTCCCAACTGGAGGACAACTCTCTACACCACCTCCACCAGCAGGATTACCTTATGTATTAGATTATTTAAAACACTTGGCATTACCTGTTATAACTATAGTTTCTTTAGGATTCTGGGGAACAGGACTTATTATCAGAAATATAGTTTTAGGTACTCTACAAGAAGATTTTATTATGACTGCTAGAGCAAGAGGTGTTGGTGAAAGAAGTATCTTATTTAAACATACATTAAGAACTGCAGCGCCACCTATAGTAACTATTGTTTTGCTAAGTTTATTAGCTTCATTTAGTGGAAGTATGATAACAGAAACAATATTCAGTTGGCCAGGTATGGGAAATCTATACATTCAAGCAACTAATACTAATGATGTACCAGTACTACTAGCTAATATATCTGTTACAACTGGATTATATCAAGCAGGAATAGTAATATTAGATTTAATCTATGGATTCTTAGATCCAAGAATCAAGGCAGGTGGATAGAATTGAGATTTGATGATTTAAAATATAAATTAAAAGAATTTTGGCTTGAATTTAAAAAGTCATATACAGGATTATTTGGACTAGGTATTTTAGTTTTTCTTTTAGTAGCGGTTCTTTTAGAAAAACAAATTACACCCTTTCCAGATGGAAGTAAAAATTGGGCTAATATAAACTATTGGCAAGATTTGCCAGCAGGTGCAAAACCTACATGGACAAATTTATTTACAAGTAATAAACTACCAAAATCCGAAGAATTAACTCATGGTGAATTTATTAAAAGTGGAAATGACAGATTAACAAAATATACTACAGAATTTAAATACGATTTTGATTATTCACAAGCTCCAAATGATATAATCTTATACTTTGATACTAAAGGGAGACTTATGGTTAATGTATCTATAATAAGACCTGATGGTAAAGAGGTAAAATTAGAGAGAAAATCATACAATACAGAAGAATTTACTAGAAATAGATATTCTGTTGATATTGAGTCTTTAAATGGAGCATATAAATTTGCATCAAAAGAAGATTATGCTGGTACAAGTAAAATACAAAAAAATATAATTAACTCTACAAAAATATTGTTTTCATCGATAAAGGAAAATATGATTCAAGATGTTAAGCTTGAAAAAGGAACATATACAATAGTAGTAGAGGCTTTAGTACCGGGAAATAAAGGTGAAATTAAAGAAGCTAAAGGTAAAGTAGTTGGGAAGGTATTTGGATTAATGGGAACAGATTTATCTAAGAGAGACGTATTTACAGGACTTATAGCTGGTGTAAAATGGGCTATGCTAATAGGTTTATTAATTGCCTTTTTATCAACTGTAATAGGTGTTACTTATGGAATTACATCTGCATATTTTGGTGGATTTGTAGATGCTGCTATGCAGAGAATAGCAGAATTTTTGATGAATATTCCTTTTATTCCTGTAATGATAGGTCTAGCTGCTATATTTAAACCAAGTATTTGGATTTTTATAATTTTGATGTGTGCACTTAGATGGGTAAGTAGCGTACGTACAGTAAGAAGTATGGGAATGCAAATTAAAAATGAAACTTATATAGAAGCTTCAAAAGCTTTAGGAGCGAGTCATTCTAGACTTATCTTTAAGCATATGATACCTATAATGATACCATTTTCATTTTCACAAATGGCCCTTGCAGTACCAGGAGCAATATTAGCAGAGTCAACATTAAGTATACTAGGTCTAGGAGATCCAAGTATAGTAACATGGGGACAAATGCTTAATGATGCAAAAGTGGCAGGAGCGGTTATACAAGGATTATGGTGGTGGATTGTTACACCAGGATTAATGATATCATTAGTTGGAATGAGTTTTGCTTTCGTAGGTTTTGCTATGGATAAAATTCTTAATCCTAAACTGAAAACGAGGTAGAAAAATGAGTAGAGAAAAAGTATTAGAAGTTAAAAACCTTAAAATGTATTATAGATTAGAAAAAGGCGATGTTAAAGCTGTTGATGATGTTTCATTTTATTTATATAAAGGTGAAACATTAGGTTTAGTAGGAGAATCTGGATGTGGAAAAACAACAACAGGATTTTCTTTACTAAAAATGCCTTCACCTCCTGGGCAAATTGTTGGAGGAGAGATTTTACTTAAAGGGCAAGATATTGTACCTTTTAGTGAAGAAGAAATGAGAAAAAATGTAAGATGGGAAAAGATATCTATGGTATTCCAAGGTGCGATGAGTTCTATGACTCCTGTACTTACTATTAGAGACCATTTTATGGAAACATTAATGTTACACAAACCAGAACTTAAAGAAACTTCTGAAGAGTTAATGGTAAAATATTTGGGATATGTTGGTTTAGGTGGAGAAATATTAGATAGATACCCACATGAATTATCAGGAGGACAAAAGCAAAGAGTTGCTATTGCTTCTGCTTTATTCTTGGAACCAGATGTAATTATCTGTGATGAACCAACTACAGCATTAGATGTTGTTGTACAAGCACAAATTATAAATGTACTAAAAGACCTTAAAGAAAAATTAGGTTTATCATTTATTTTTATTACTCATGATCTTGCTGCTGAATCTGAAATAGCAGATAGAGTATGTGTAATGTATGCTGGTCAAGTTGCTGAAATAGGAACTAACGAACAAATATTTGGAGATGGTACTGCATTGCATCCTTATACAAAAAGATTACTTGCAGCAACTCCTAGATTAAAAGAAACAGTAGAAAAATTAGAAACAATTCCAGGTACACCACCTGATTTGTTAGACCCACCAAAAGGGTGTAGATTTGAACCTAGATGTAAAGTTGCTTTAGCAAAGTGTAAAACAGAAGTTCCTCCAGTTGTTGAGTTTGGACCAGAGCACTTTGTTGCATGTTGGAGGTGTATGGAAGAAAATGAGCAAAAATAATAACATTAAAGATCACAATGATTATATAGTAGAAGTAAAAAACCTTAAAAAATGGTTTAAAAAAGGAAAAGGTCTTAAAAGCCTTATGGGTGGAGATGTTAACTACGTTAAAGCCATAGATGGTGTAAGTTTTGGTATTAAAAGAGGAGAAGTTTTTGGTTTGATTGGTGAATCTGGATGTGGAAAATCAACAACAGCTAGAGTTGTAATGAAATTACATGAACCAACTGAAGGAGATCTTATCTTTAATGGCGAAAATGTAACTAATGTTAATAGAGAAAGATTAAGACTTTATAGAGAAGAAGTACAAATGATCTTCCAAGATCCTTATGCTTCTATGAATCCTAGATTCAAAGTTAAAGACGTATTAGAAGAAGCTTTATTGATACATAATATAGAACCAGATAGAGAAAAAAGATTAAACAGAATGAGAGATGCTTTAACAGAAGTTAAATTAACTCCACCTGATGATTTCTTGGAAAGATATCCACATCTATTATCTGGAGGACAAAGACAAAGAGCAGCAACAGCAAGAGCTCTTATGTTACAACCACAAGTATTAGTTGCAGATGAGCCAGTATCTATGATTGACTTGTCTACAAAAGCAGAGATACTTCAAATGTTTAAAGACATACAAAAAGAAATGGGATTAACATATTTATACATTACCCATGATTTATCAACTGCTAGATATTTTACAGATAGAATTGCTGTTATGTATTTAGGAAGAATAGTTGAAATGGGAACTCCAGAGGACGTAATTGACCATCCTAAACATCCGTATACAAAAGCTCTTATTGAAGCAGTATGTGATTTGGGACCTGGAAAAGTAAATAGAGTTAAAGAAGTACCTATAAAAGGGGAAATTCCTTCAGCTTCAAATATCCCTCAAGGATGTAGATTCCATCCTAGATGTATATATGCAACAGATGATTGTAGAAGACTTCCTGAACCAGAACTTGAATTAGTTGAAAATAAAGATGGAAGTGTAAGAGAAGGTCATACTGTAGCATGCAGAAGATATAAGGAACTTCATTAAAATATTATGTAAGCTTGACTTAAAAAGTCAAGCTTATTCTTTTCTTTAGGAAATTATACTTTTTAACATTGATTCTAAAATACGAGTAAAAATTTAATTGGAAAAAAGTAAAAAATTTAAATGACAAAAATAGAATCTTGTAAGAAATTTATAACAGATATGAAGGAGACAGTTTAAACTGTTGCCTAGTCTATTTTATATGTCAATGTCTTTAAGCAATATAGAATTTAAATATAATGCCTTTTAAATTATTTTTTTAAATATTTTTTTGATTAAAATAATTGAAATAACGTTTCTTTTGTGTTTCTATAACTTCATTAGAATTTATAAACGAAATAAAGTCTAATTGATTTAGTCATTTATAAGATATTGTTTCTCCATCTTGAAGTTTTACAGAGGTTTTATCCCAATCTGTAGCACATGAGAAAGTATAAAAAATGCAGTTATCATCATCGGAAATAAAAATTTCAAGTTCTTTAAAGTTTTCTGAAATAATTCCTGTTTCTTCAAATAATTCCTTTTTAATACACGTAAATTTATCTTCTCCTTTAAATGCAGAACCTCCTGCTAATATCCATCCCAAATTTCCATTAAAACCTTCCTTTAAATTAAAAGGTATTTTCTCCAAACCTTAGCACTATATTTAATTTTTGTTAGTTATAAATTCAATAATAATTGTTAAGGTTAATTAGAAATAGTTTTTAAAGATATTTTTAAGTGCTTCTACCACTACTTCATTACTCTTCCTATTTTTTATAGCTAATCTAATATATGAATCATCTAAAAATTCAAAATTTTGACAATCTCTAATGATTATCTCCTTTTGGATTAATCTTTCTCTCAAAAGACTAGAAGTAAACCTCTTATCTTTTATTTTTAACAAGATAAAATTAACTTGTCCTTTAAATACTTCTACCCCTTCTATCTTACTTAGTTCCTTATAAAAATAGGATTTTTCTTCTCTAAGCCATTTAAAAGTATCTTGTTGATATTTTGTATCTTCAAGAAGTACTTTTCCCCCAATAGAAGCAAAAGTATTAATTGTCCATGGTTCTCTTTCTTTTTCTATTTTTTCTATTATTTCTTTATCAAAAATAAAAGCATAACCAAGTCTAAGACCGGGAATAGCATAAAACTTTGTAAAAGCCCTAGTAATAAAGATATTTTCATCTTTCAAATTCTTACTAGAAATCTCTTCTCCACTAGGTAAAAAATCAATAAAGGCTTCATCAATTAATAATTTACATTTATTTTTTTTGGCGACCTTATTAATTTTGCTTATTTCTTCTAGAGCACTAAGATGACCAGTAGGATTATTTGGATTACAAATTATAATCAAGTCATAATCTTTATCATTTATTTCTTTTTTTATTTTTTCTACTGGTGTTACAAAAATAGAGTTATTTTTTTCATAACTAATATAATCTATATTTGAATTTATTAATTCAAGAGCCCTTTTATATTCAACAAAAGTAGGAGCAACTATTAGAGCTTTCTTTGCTTTTATACTTTTAATAATAAGAAATATAAGCTCTACAGCTCCATTACCTACTAAGATATTATCTGCATCAACATTGGTATACTTAGCAATAGATTTTTTTAAATCTGTATATTTTGGGTCAGGATAGTTTACAAGTTTATCTATATTATTACTTATAAGATTTTTAAGGCTAGTCGGAACTCCAAGGGGATTTATATTAGCACTATAATCTAGCATTTTTTCTCCACCTTTTATTTTATAGATATTTCCTCCATGTAAATCCATTATAATACTCCCTCTAATAAAAACTTTATCTCTTTAGAAAATTGATATAAAGAGCTTTATTTAAACTTTTATATTTGACAATGTCAAATCCCCTGCTTTTAAGATCTTCCCTCCAAGTTTTAGTATATAACTTTAATTTTCAGCTTTAACTATAATCATAAAATGTCTTTGACAAAAATTGTAGATTCACTTTTTAATTTTATAATAGCTTCAATTAAAATAGAGTTTTTCTTCTTAATCTATTTCAAGTAAATTACCATAGATTTTATAATCAGGCAAATATATATTTAAAAGTTCTTTATATCCTTCAAGTTGCTTAATATAATAATCTTTACTCTCAGGGTCTTTACTATCTTTATAATCAATAATATAAGCTTCTTTAGTTTCTTTATCTACCATGAGCCTATCTAATCTCTTCTTTTTACCATTATCTTCTACTTCAAACTCATTATATATAGACCACCTAGAATTAAATAATCCATTTTTATTATTTATATCTTCCCTATGTTTCTTAACAAAAATTATTGCTCTATTAATTATATGATTAATATTAGGTCCTATCATATTGCTATATTGTAAATAAGTTCTTTTTTTAGCATACTCTACTTCTTCATCTGTACCATAATAGATAAACTCAAAAAAGTAATGAAGCGCTAAACCTTCTTTTCTTTTATACTCATTTTCGAAGGTAATAGGAACTTGTTTTTTTACAAAATCGTTAAATTTGAATAATTTTTTTAAATTGTAAACAACTTCCTTCTTTTCTATAGTTTTTTCTTTACTTTCAATAATTTCCCCACTTTGTAATCCAATATCTACCGCATCCCTAAAGGTATCAAAGGGAAGATATGTAAGTAGGGCTTTATCTATGCTATTAAGTTCATCTTTTTTTTCATCTGCAAATTTCTCTGTTCTAGGTGCATTATCAAAGTAATAACAATATAGATTTTTTTCAGGTCTAGTAAGGGCAACATATAAATTATTTATCTCTTCTTCATATGCTTTTTTCTCAGCTAAAGCAAAATAATCTAATCCTAAAAAGTTTAGTACCTTTTTATATTTGCTATCACAAACAAAATAGTCTTCTACTTCTTCAAAATCATAAGATAGATTTAGATAAAAATCTACGCCTAAATTAGGTGGTTTTTGTCCATTAACTACCCAGTAAAAATATTCAGATTCAAATTCTAATCCTTTACTTTTATGTATAGTCATTAATTTTACCGCATTATCGTCTTCTGTTCCTACTCTTTTTAATTCTTCACTATCTCTTTTTTCTTCTAACCACACTAAAAATTCTATAATAGTGTCAAATTTGGAAGCAAGTGAGTAGAAGTAATTTATATTTTTACTTTCACTTTCACTATTAAATACTTTACTAAAGGGAAAATCGCTTAAAATACTATCTAAAATTTTTCTATAACTTCCCCTTTTAGAAATAGTTTTAATTAACTCTAATACCTCTATTAGGTTCCCTTCCAAATTATATTCAGCATTATTAAAAAAGTTCTTAATTTCATCAAGATTATTTAATAAATATCTAAAACTACTTCCACCTAAATTAATTACTTTTGACCTTAAAAACTTAATTAGTGCAAAATAATCTCTATAAGCGTAAAATTTAAGTAAATTATAGATAGGCTTACATCCATCATGCTCTAATATAATCTGATTGGATTCTAGTAGGTAAGGAACATTTAAGCCTTCTAGCTCTTTTGCAATAGCAAGTAAATCTTTGTTACTACGGGCAAGGAGGCCAACAGCTCCATAATTTCTTTCTTTTGCTATCTTTTCAGCAAGAATTAAGGGAGATTCTCTAGTTAACTTATCTATATTTATCTCTACATAACCACCTTCTTTAACAGACTTTACTGGTGTATATGGCCAATTTTCCACATGGGAAAAATACTCATTGACAAAATCTATAATATTAGTGTGGCTCCTATAACAAGTTGGTAAAACCTTTACTTCTCCATTTATAATATGTGGTAACCGTTCAAATAAAGCACGCTCTCCTCCACGCCAACCATAGATAGATTGTTTTTCATCACCAACAATTATCGCATAATTAGCACTATTAACAAGTGCATGAAGTATCTTCCACTGTAAAATACTTGTATCTTGAAACTCATCTAAAAAAACAGTAGTAAATTTTGACCCATAAATTTTATAAAATTTTTCAGTTAATTTTTTTTCCTTTACATATCCGCCTTCCAACATAGCCACAAGGGTATAAAAGGACAAATCATTAAATGAAAATACCTTTTCTCTAAATCTCAATTGATTATATCTAGCATATACTATGTTTGCCACTTGAAAATACAACCTTTCAAAGGGAATAATCTTATTATTATAAATATTTTTACTTATTCCTTCCCAAATATCATCCATTAAACTTTGGAAATGCTCTTTGTAACTAGTATTTTTAGCACCTTTAACTTGATTACCATTCCAAATAGTCTCTCCAACAAGATTCTTCATATTATTTTCAAGCCAAATTTCTTTTTCTTCTACACTTTCTAAATTTACATATCTTTTAATATTAGCCCTAAAAACCTTATCAAAATCTTTATCTGATTTTTCTGCAAAATCTTTTATGGCTAAGATTAAATCTTCCAATTGGAAAAAGATATTTTCACAAGGTAATTTCTCCCTTTCTCTATACTTTCCAACTAAATAATGCTTCCATCTACTATAAATTAAATTTTTAATAAGGGCTAAATAGTCCTCTATATCCCTTTTCTTCTCTTCTTTAAAATATTCTTCAAATAAAAGAAAATCTTCTTCATTGTTGACTATAGTATCTAGAACTTTTTCGAAAATTTCTTCCGACTCATCCATATCATATTTTAATATACCTTTTCTAGGTGTAACTATTTTCTTAAATAATTTATTTATAAATCCGTCGATAGTATAAATTTCTATTTTTTCCTTATTGGAAATTATATCTAAATAGACCTTTTCTAAATTTTTAATCTTTTCATCATCTACTTTTATACCTAGATTATCTTCTATATAGGCTAACAAATCTAAAGCTTCTTTCCTTTCTACTAAATCACTACTAAAATACCCTTTAATAATTTTTTGCAAAAATTTAAGTATTCTTTCTCTAATTTCAGCAGTGGCCTTACGTGTAAAAGTCATTACCAAAACTTCATTAAAAGCATCACCACGAAGTAGAGCACCTATATATTCAAGAGATAAACTATATGTTTTTCCAGTGCCTGCACTGGCTTTAAATACTTTATTCATACTATTCTCCTAACCTCATGTGACATATATCAACATACTCACACTTATTACAGTTTGTTTTATTTTCAGTTCTTCTATATCTAGTGTCTTTTATAAAATTAGTCAAATTCTCTTCTACTTCTACCATTTCAAGCTCTTTATCATATGTTTCCCTCTCTTCAGATAAGTTTTGGTCTAGGACAGAATAGATATATTTATCACTATTATTGTGACCTAGGAGTGTATGGGAATAGAAGTCTAATTGTCTCAATCCACCCTTTCCAGTTTTATAATCTATAAAAACACTTCTACCTCCTTCTTCCAAATATAAATCGATTCTTCCAACTGAATTAATAGTGATATTATCTATATTAAATATTTTTTCCCTAATTTCATATTCAGCCTGAAATTTGTCAGGATTTTTATAGAGACAACTTAATTTCTTATAAAAATTACCTAAAGATTCTTTTATAATGGGAAAAAGTATCTTTTCATAATAGGATGAATATTTTATAGGATATTTTAATGGGTGCTTCTTAAAACATTCATCAAAGGATTTTTGTACAAGACTATTATAATTAATCTCCCAATTTCCTCCTTCAACCCTTTCTCTAATAAAATTAGAAGCATATTCAAAAATATTATGGACTAATATACCAAGGTATCTTACATCCATCTTTTCTGTTACTTTTGGTAGTTCTTTAATTCCAACCAAATTTTTAAGATAATATTTATATGGACAATCTACCAAATCTTTATATGCATAATAACTCAAATTTATAGAACTAGTATTTTCCTTTAATAGATAATCCTTTTCTTTTATATACTCTTCAATATTACAAAGAGGTGAATCTCCAAAGATTTCCTTAGTAAAACTTTTGTAATTAATATTATCAAGATATATAGTTTTCAGATTTTTTACAGCTCTTAATTCCTCTACAAAACTAGATTCTGTAATATTTTTTTCTTCATTTTTGATTAAGTATAGATCAATATTTTCACTATTATATAAACTTAGATAAAATTTAAACTTTTCCCTTAATCTATTGTGTTTATTGAGAGGAAGTCCTAAATTTTCTCTTTCCTTTTCATAAAGTAAAAAATAATCTTTATCTTTACTTGGTAAAGTCCCTTCTGTAAGGCCTATGTAACTTATTTTCTCCCTTTTAATTATATCTAATTTATCAAAATCTAAAAATGACAAGTTTTTTATATTTTCTTCCTCGTCAACTAAAGATACTTTTTTAAATTGTAGATATTTTAGAATAAGTCTCAATAAACCTTCACTTTTATGGTCAAAGTATCCATCCCATAATTTATCATTTGATCGAAGTATACCAAGAGTTTCAATAGGTTCAATTTGGCAAAGTTCATCAACAAAAATATCAAATGAATTTGAATATCTATCATGCAAAGACTCATAATCAAAATTAAATAAAGTATCTTCTTCAGAAAAATAGCTTTTAAACTGGCTAAGTTTGTTAAAAGACTCAATATAACTTAACTCTTTTAAAGTATTAATAAGTCTATTTTCTTTTTGCATTTCTTCAATATACGATTCAATTATAGAAAGGGAAATATATTTGTAATCTCTTTCAATAAAATTCTTGACCATATCCCTTTCATATTGACCTAATTTAAAATATCTAGCAAAAATACTATCGTGAACAAAGTTAAAAAAATCTTCTAACCTGAAAACAACTTCTCCATCAACTTCCTTTACTTCTTTTAACAGAGTATTTACCATCGTTAAAAATTTATAAATTTTAGTTTCTTCAAAACTATCAGCAGGAAAGGTAGCTAATGAATTATTTAATTTTGTAGATAGTTTACTATTAGCAAGATCGTTCATAACTATACTTTGCTTTTCCCCTAGATCTAAATTAACTAGAGCTTGATTAATTTCTTTTATTTCATAAATATTTATATTTTTTATATCTTCACTAGGTACAGAAAAAGAAAGTAACTCTAGATTTTCCTTATCAAACTCATCCTCTTTACACTGTAAAATTATTTTAATTCTACACTTTAATTCTTCTAACCTTTCTATTAACAATTTTTCAAAGGGAGTAAAAAATATTTTATTAAAAAAAACTATAGTTTTATAACTCTTAATTAATGATAAATCTAAGTGTTCCAAAGATTTTTCATAGGAAATATAATAGTTTTTTTCCTTTAAAAAAGTATCCATATTACTTTTTACTTGTTCAAAAGCATAAAATATATTTTTTCTCCAATTGTCATCAAAAAATTCTAGGGATAATTTAATATTATATTCATTAAATTCCTTGTATAGCTTAAAAAATTCCCCAGAAGTATCAACACAATCATAATAGCTATCTATTCTCAATTTTTCACTGGCAGAAACACTTAGGTTTTTATAAAAAGTAAGTGTTTCTTTCTCCTCTTTCAATATAGGTTTTGGAGGTGGGCATAAACCTTCAAAAAATCCTCTTTCTTTTAAAAATAGAGGACTTCTTTCTAAAATATCTTCTTTTGTATAATTTTCTTTTAAAAGATTGACAAAATCAGATACGTAACAAGTATCTTTATCTATTATGGGTAATTCATTTATCTTTAAAAATTGAAATTCCATCCTAACTCCTTTGTAAAGATTTATTACTAAAATTTTATCATTTTTACGCTGTAAAATAAAGGGAAAAGAGTATATTCTCTTAAATAATAAAATTAGGTAGTAGTTAAAAAATCGTTAAAGCTAAACTTCAAAAAAAAACCATTCAAAAAAGCCTTTGGCAATAAATTATGATAATTTTAAAAAGAGGTAAATTTTATCTTAAATAGCCTTCCTCAAAAAATTTTCTGTGAAAATAACTTTTAAACTTTGTGTTATCTACATAAATCAAAGAGAATATTTGAAAAAACAAAAATTGTTAGTATATTTATTTGAAAACTCTTTGTTTTTAAGAAGAAATTAAACAGGCTTTTTAAAAATTTGTTCGATATCCTATCTAGTTTTTTTATCCTTTCTATTCTTCTACCTCAATAAAAATAGACTTCTAATTTTATATATTTTACAAAAACGAACAATTTTTTATTTTTTTTGTTATCTACACCTTTATCTAGTCATTTGTTAAACTATATATAAGAAAGAGGTGACAACAAATGAAAAAAATACTGATATTAATAACTATGGTAACACTACTTTTGGCATGTGGAAAAGATAAAGAAAAGAAATTAACTAAAATTGGAATAAGTCAAATTGTTGAACATCCAGCACTTGATGGTGCTAGAGAAGGGTTTATAAAAGCCCTTACTGACAATGGGTATATAGATGGGAGCAATATAATACTTGATTATCAAAATGCACAAAATGATATAAGTGTAGCTCAAAGTATTGCTACGGGTTTTGCTAGTGATAATGTAGACATGATACTTGCTATTGCTACACCAAGTGCACAAGCAGCTTATAATGCTACAAAAGATATTCCAATATTGATAACAGCAGTAACAGACCCTGTAAGTGCAGGATTAGTAAAAAGTAACGAAAATCCAAGAACAAATGTAAGTGGAACAAGTGATGCTACTCCTATTAAGAGTCAATTTAAATTAATAAAAGAATTATTACCAAATGCTAAAAAGATTGGAATAGTTTATAATACTAGTGAACAGAATTCTTTAGTTCAAGTAGCTCAAGCTAAAGCTGAAGCTAAAGTACTTGGCCTAGAAATTATAGAAAGTGGAATAACTAATGTAAATGAGATTTCTCAAGCTTTAGATGTACTATTATCAAAAATTGATGTTTTATATACACCTACTGATAATATGGTAGTTTCAGCTACACCACTTGTAGTACAAAAAGCTAAAGAAAATAATGTACCTATGATAGGATGTATAGAAGACCAAATTGTAACAGGAGCTCTAGCTACTGAAACAATAGATTATTATAAGTTAGGATATCAAACAGGAGAAAGAGCAGTAGAAGTACTAAATGGTAAAGATATTAGTAGTATTCCTGTTGAAACACTCAATAATACTGAATTAGTTATTAATAAAACTACAGCAGAATTATTGGGAATAGAATTAAATGAAGAGCTCTTAGCAAGAGCAAAAGTTATAGAGTAATAATGTAGCACGGTAGAATAACAAGTTCATAGTATTAACTTAGTTTTTCGTATTAAATCTAAAAAGACCAGTTTATCTGGTCTTTTCAAATTCAAATTTACTTAAATCATTTAAGCTATTTAAGGATTTATGTTAAAGGTAAATTATACAAAAAACTTATTATTTACCTGCTAAATTTCTTTTTTTTTTATAAATCTACAAGCCTTTGAAAACAAGTAATTCCCTTTAATATTAGGAATACTTTAACAAATAGTACTATTAATTATCTTAAAAATAGCTTATAATTATAAAAAAGCTTAGTGGGAGGAAAGATGGAATATAAACTTTCAATATGGTTTGGAAAAGAAATAATACACGAGACAGATGAGGATGAAGTAGATTTATTAAAAGACTTATGTGGAGTAGATAACTATGATTCAGAATTTCAAGAAATTTTCTTTGTAGATGGAGAAGTAAGTGATCTTGAAACTTTGTTAGAACCACTTTCTTATTCAGAAACATTTATGCAAAAAGTAATTGCAAAAGCAAATAGTTTAGGTATTACAGAAGCTTCTTATGCTCTTGTTCAATATGATTTTGAATATAAAAATGAAATAAAAGATTTACCTAAAGATAGTCCAATTTTTGTTGGTGTCTTTGATTATACACCAGAAGAGGAAGATGAGGACTATTTAGATTAGGAGGAGGAATGAAAAACAATAAAGATATTTGTTCATGCAATATTATTCATGAAGATTTAGTTAAAAAAAGTAAAAGAGACTTATTATCAGATGAAATTTTAACAGATGTAGCAGATTTTTTTAAAGTTTTTTCAGACAAAACTAGACTAAAAATTATTACCGTTTTACTAAAGGAAGAATTATGTGTTTGTGACATAGCTACTGTACTTAATATGAGTCAATCATCTATTTCACATCAATTAAGAGTATTAAGACAAAATAAAATTGTAAAAAATAGAAAAGAAGGAAAAGTAGTCTACTACTCACTTGATGATGAGCACATTAATAATATTGTATCACAAGGAATAGAACATTATGTACACAAAAAAGAAGAGAATTAACCTTGAATTATTTAAAACATTTTTTCTATTAGGAGCTTCTACTTTTGGTGGTGGATATGCCATGCTGGCTCTAATTGAAAGAGTTATTGTAAAAGAAAAAAACTGGTTAGAAGAAGAAGAGCTTCTTGATATACTTGCTGTTGCCCAAGCAACTCCGGGTACTATTGCTATTAATTCAGCAACTTATGTTGGTAAAAAGGTTAGTGGGAAAAGTGGAGCTATACTTGCTTCTACTGGTGTAGTTTTGCCCTCCTTCTTAATAATTACATTTTTGTACCCTTTTCTTATAATCATTTTTGAAAATAAAAAGTTTACTTCAATTTTTATAGGAATACAATGTGCAGTTGTTGCTTTAATACTAAATTCAGCAATAAAAATTATGAAAAATGGTCTAAAGGATATATACTCTATAATAATATTTATCTCTACATTTTTATTAGTTTTATTCACACCTATTAACCCCCTTTGGCTTGTATTTATCGGTGGTATAAGTGGATTAATTTTAGGTTTTACAAAGGTAGTGAGATAATGGTATATATTACTTTATTTTTTATTTTTTTAAAGATAGGTATGTTTAGTTTTGGTGGTGGTCTTGCAATGCTACCCATTATTGAAAGGGAAGTTGTAAACCATAATTGGTTAACAGTAGAAGAGTTTATGAAAATTGTTAGTATTAGTCAAATGACTCCTGGCCCAATTGCTGTTAATACTGCTACTTTTGTCGGTAACAAAGCAGGAGGAGTCTTTGGTGCTATGATTGCCACTATTGGTCTTGCCCTGCCATCAGTAGTTTTAATGTTATTAATATCATCATTTATATTAAAAGTGCAAAACCATCCGTTAAAAATTAGCTTTTTTACAGGAATAAAGGCTGTTAGTATATCTCTTATACTTTTTGCAGCTTTTAATCTAGGAGGTAATATTTTTTTCGTGGATAATTCAACAAAAATTATTCCTATTATCTTTACAGGAATTTTTTATTTAATAATTAACAAATCAAGGCTACACCCCCTTGTTATTATTGCTTTAGCAGGTAGTATTGGATATTTTATATTCTAAGTATATATAAAATAACATTTAACTAGAGAATAAAAGATAATAACTAAAATTTTCATAATCGATAAATTAAATAAAGAATCTATGACAAATATAAAATTAGTAGTTAGGAAAAAAGATAGTTATATATAGTTCTCAAAAGAATCTCATTCTAAAGTAGTATCAAAACAACCATTAATTTACTTTTTCAATGATTTTTACTAAATGCACATATATAAGAAATTTTAATTAAGTTAGTATAATGAACCTCAAGAATTTGAGCTCTTAAAGAGGAAGTTTTGAATTTTTATAAATAGATACTTAATATGATTTCTTATATAAGTGCTTCTTTTTTAGTAATAAACATAAATTAAGTTGATTTTTTATATAATATCTAAAAGTATAAAATTATATATATAACTTATATATATAATTTTACAAATATAAAAATTTTACAGAACTTTTTGCTAATCTTTCATACCTTTTTCTTTCAATCTTTAATTCTCTAATACTAAAACCAACTAATACTATAGCTTCCCAAAGAAATACCCATCCACCAATATTCAAACCTTCTTTTGCTAATTTGCTAAGAAAAATATTGATATTTGATTGAGGAAAATAATAGGAAAATATAAGAAAAAATATTGAAGTAAAAAAATAGAAAATTGATTTTTTATAGGTATTTTTAATTTGTCTATTTACATATAAACATAAAAAATCATAATAATTTCTAAACCCTTTTATTATCCTTCCCTCTTTATCTTCATCTTTCATCTCTTTTTTACCTACAAATTGGGTTATTATTCCTCTTTTCAAAGGAATATCTAATGAACATTCATCTAAATATGCTACCAAATCTTGGTCTAAATCTCTTTTTCTAAAAGGTGCAGGATCAAGGTCATTAAATATGTCATTATATGACTTTATCTTAACGTTAATAATCAAGTTGCCACTTTCTCTGTCTACTTCATATAACTTTTCTAGTAAGTTATTTTTTCTTTTCATTATTCACCTCGAAAATTTTTCTAAATAATTCTAATAGAAATCGAGAATTTTGTCTACTGAATTTATTAAATTTTCCAATCTTTTTATCTTCATCTAAATTGACTAAATTATAAAATAATTGTAACATTAATGTGAAGGAGGATGGAAATGAAGAAAATATTATTATTTTTACTTATATTAGCAAATTTTATGGCAGATGAACTTCAAATAGCAGGTGCTTCTCAATTAAAAGATAATTTGCCTATAATAGAACAAAACATCATTTTTGAAAGGTTTTATGATGAAATTGAAGCTGGAGTGATTTATAGAAAAAATAAAAAAATTCTTGTAAAAGAAGTTGATGAAAAATCATATGATATAATAGATAAAAATAAAAACTATAAAGGAAGTAAAAGCTATACAGAAAAATATTATGAAGAAACTGGTCAAATCGACGGTGATTACAAAGTACTTAGAAGCAATCAAACTTATAGGAGAATAGATATTACAAGTAAAATTCTTTACGAAAAAGAATTACCTCAAATCTTTTACCTAAAAGAAGGTTGGCAGGGATACTCTAAAATCGAAGCACCTTGTATATTATTTATACGTCAAGAACCTCTTACTATATTTAGAGTTTTACCATCTGATATAGGAGATAAGTATGTAGAGGAGTAGGAGAAAAAACTAACTTTATACTCAAATAACTATTATTTATTTTTTCGAAAGATTTAAGTTTAGATTAATAAAAAGGAGAAAATAAAAGCTGATTTTTTGTCAGCTTATATTTTTTCATGTAATATCTTATCATCTACATTTTCCATGGCTCTTTTAAGAGCTCTTTCTAATCCTAATTCTTTAATATATCTACTTTCTAATCCTTGTTTCCAAGCTCTTGCCCCCTTTAAACCATAAAAAAGACCTAGCATATGTCTTGCTATTGCATAAGCTTTTCCACCATTTTCTTCATATGCTTTACCATAATTTATCATAGCTTCTACTATCTCGTACCTGCTTTTATTAACTTCCAAGTTAAAGTATCTATCTACAAATGACATAAATACTGGATTATCATATGCTTCTCTTCCAATCATAACACCATCAACAATTTCAAGGTGTTTTTTTACATCTTCAAGTGTTTTTATTCCACCATTTATTTCAATGTTCAAATGACTTTTATCTCTTTTTAACCTATAAACATCTTCATATCTAATAGGAGGAATCTCTCTATTTTCCTTTGGACTTAAGCCTTCCAAAATAGCTATTCTTGCATGTACCGTATACCTATCTGCTTTAGCTTCTTCCACTTTTTCAATAAAATTTATCATATCTTCATATTTGTCAAATAATGTTCTTTCAAAAGTATCAGGTAGTATATTTTTTCCATCTATTCCTACCCTATGTTTTATAGTTATAGGTTTTTTAGTTACTTTTTTTATTTCCTTAACCATATCTCTTACTAAATCTGGATAAGCCATAAGTATCGCTCCCATTTCATTTCCGCTTATCCTATCAGAGGGACAACCTACATTAATATTTATTTCATCATAATCCCATCCTTCAGAAATTTTAACTGCTTCTACTACTTCATTTAAGTTACTTCCTGCTATTTGCAATGCTATAGGTTTTTCAATAAAATCAAAATCAAGTAACCATCTTCTATCTCCGTTAATTATAGCTTGAGCCGTAATCATCTCTGTGTATAATAATGCCTTTTTTGTTATTTGTCTCATCATATATCTAAAGTGCCTATCTGTCCTATCAACCATAGGTGCTACACTTATTATTTTTTCTTTCATAAATACCTTTCTTTACTATAAAAATCAACTTTTATTATAAAAGATTTCTAAAGTTTTGTCAAAATATTTATTCCTTTCTTTTCATATTTTTATGTTTTTATGCTCTTAAATACCTAATATATATGTAAATCTAACACAAGCAAAAGTCTTATGAATCAAAGTTAATAGTTCTTGATTAGGATATACTCTAAATTTAAAAGCTTTATTGATTTTCATAGATTTTTACATCTCCTTTTTAACAGAGAGCCTGTCCATATACATTTGCTATTTGAAACATCTCCGCAGGTTGAATTAGCAAAATTAGTTAATATTCTAAAACTGTTTCTTCAAGGTTAATTAGAAAAAAATATAATAAATATTTGAAAAAATATTATTGAAAACCTGTGTTTTGGAGTAGATTTATTGTATTTTAAAAACTGGAGGGGCAACAATAGAAATAATCGAAAAGTATATTCGTTCTCAAGTAGAAGTTAAAGACTAAAACCATTCCGATTCATCTCCCTCCTAAGTAGAGGAGGAAGTTTTCTCGAAACAATTCAGATAAAAAATTAACTCTATTCTAATACTTAATAATCATAGAATCTTTTTTTATATAGAATAAATATAAAATGCCTAACAATTGATTAATTAATAATATTATTCATATTACTAAAAAAGGTTATTTCATAACAGAAATAACCTAAAACTTTATTAATAAAACTAATAAAAAATCTCACCATTTTTTATTGCTTTTATCTTTATGCCTTCTAACAATTCTACCTTTTCTAATTCCCCAAGTTTTATATCTTTCGTATTAGCTACCAAAAAAGTATGAAAAACAAGCAACATTATCCCTAAAAATAAAAAAACTACAACTTTTTTCATAACTTACCTCCACAGGTCATTAAAATAATATATGTTATTATAAAAATCTTCTGTGGAATTTAAGTGAATTAGATAGGGTGGTTGTCTCCCCTCACTAAACCTATCTAAAAGATTTTAAAGGCGCTTCTTGGAATATAGCAAATATTAGGATTATTATGATTGCCAAGCTCTAGAATAAGCCCTAACTTGTTTATATTTAATATTTTAACAACAATCTATCTTAATTTTTTAATTTTATAGTACATTTTTTCCACTTTAGTTTTTTGTTTATGTCAATTATTTGAAAATTTTACTATAGGAGATAATATTTTATAATTTTAAGGTATTTGTCTATAAAATTTAGTTTTTAATAATCCTAGTTTTTAGAATTTTAATATGTTATTTTCAATTCTTATTGAATTGTTAGTATCTTTAATTATATAAGACTTGTTATTATTTCTTTTAGATTTGAATTTAAGACATTTATCTTTCTCTTGAAAAAAGTTTCTAAAAATAGTATATAAACTTCTAAATGCACATTGAAGAGAAAGGCTCTCTACTTCAAAAAAATAATTATATGCAAACCCGACACAATCAAAAGTCTTATGTATCAAAGTTAGTTGTTTTTGATTAGGGTGTACTTTAAACTTAAAAGCTTTATTGTTCAACATATTAATTTTTTTGTAGGAATGTTTAAGAAAATTTTAAATTAAAACCCTTTTGATTCATCTCCCACCTAAGTAGAAGAAGGAATTTTCTGGAAACAATTCAAATAAATATATTTCTTTTGTCTATAATTGACCCCTTTAAAGAAGTTAATTATTTTTTATCATTAACTCTACTATACCTATCATATATTATTTTAGTTTATTTCCTATATCCTTTTACTAATAACTCAATTAACCTTTCTGCACTTTCTATATTTAGCATATTTCTATTTTTATTAAGTAGGTAAAATCTCATTGCTACTGCAACTATAGATTCAACTAATATTTTGGCTTCTACATCAATATCCTTTTCACATACTATACTTCCATCTTCTATACCTTCCCTTAAAATATCCTCTATTACTTCATTAAAACCTAAATTTTCTATTGAATCATTATATTTTTTTAATGATTTACTATCTTCTGTTTGTTCATAGAGGTGCATATCAAACTGAGTTAAAAATAAAAATATTTCTTTATAGGCCAAAATTCCTTTTTTATATAACGTCTTTAAAAATATAGATAATTTCCCTATGCCATTTACATTTCCAAATTCAACTGAATCTATTAGGTGTTTAAAATTTTCCATAATAGCAAGAACAACATCCACTACGAGTTCTTCTTTATTTTCATAATATCTATAAAGTGTTTTTCTATCAATGTCTATAACTTCACTCAACCTCATCATAGTTACATTATTTATACTGTCTTTTATAAATTGATTGTAAGCTATTTCCAAAATCTTTGTCCTAGTTTTTGTTTTAGTTTTTGATTCATTATACCTAAGTGCAATTGTTTCAAACATAATCCCTCCTTAAAATACTTTAATATCCATTTCCTCTAGTAACCCTTTAATTTCTGACTTTGATTCTAATTGACTAATTATATTTTTTATCTTATCTAAACCGATATAATTGTATAAGTCATATGTGTCAAATTTTGCCCTTTCTAACATTATATATGCTTCCTTTGAGTTTTGTATAGCACTATTTTTAATTTGTCCCTCTAACATATTATCTGTACTCAATTGTTTCTTTTGAATATCAAGTCCACTACACCCTACAAAAGCTTTATCAATATTAAATGAATTTAATATATCTATACTTTGAGAACTAATAAATCCTCCTGCTTTATTCAAATAAAAGCCTGGTAAAATGTAAAGTTCTATATGTTTTTTTTGAGATAGTATATTTATTATTTCTAGCATATTAGTAATTACAATCAATTTTTTGTTGGATAAAACCAATAATTGAGCTAGATAAATATTGATACTCGAACTATCTAAATAAATAACATCTTTATTTTCTATAAGTTCAAAGCCTTTTTGAGCTATATTAAATTTTTCTTTTTGATGAGTATTTTTTCTATCAGCAATATCTTTACATGCAAATCTAGTTATTATTCTCTCTGCTCCACCATGGGTTCTTTTAAGTTGCCCTTCACTTTCTAAATCAGACAAATCTTTTCTAATACTTACTTCACTAACTGAAAAGATTTGACTTAAGTTTTTTACACTTATTTTCCCTTCCTTCAAAAGTAATTTTAATATCTCTTCTTTTCTACTTTTCATTCAACCCTCCTATATTTCTATTTTCATTATACTACAAATCTCTTTTAAGTAAAAGAAAACAAAAAGAATCTATTGACTTTCATTCGAAAGAGTAATATAATTCATTTGAAATAAAAATATTTGTACTTGAAGGGGGAATCATGTCAATAATTTTTTCAGACCTAGATAATACACTTCTATTTGAAGGAAAGATAAGAGATAAAGATTTGGAGGCAGTTAATAAGTGGAAGGATATGGGAAATTTATTTGTTCTTTCAACAGGAAGAGGCAAAATAATGATGACTGAAATTTTTGAAAAATATTCAAATCTTTGTGATTATTATATATTAAATAATGGGGCTTTAATTTTAGATAAAGATAAAAATACTTTAAAGGAAGCATATATTCCAAAAAATTTAGTTCTTGAAATCCTTAATAAATTAGATGAAAATGAATATACTATAGCAATAGAAACAACTAAAAATCTTTACAGTTTTGGAAAATATGAAGATGATATTTGCCCTGAAATAGGAGATATCGCAATAGAAATAGAAAAAAAAGACGTAAAAAAAATAAAAGAAAATATTATCTTTTTAAATGTTACTCCAAAAGATGGCTCATTTGAAAAAGCAATATATATAGAAAAACTACTTAAAAAATATTTTAAAGATAAATTTTCTATTTTTCGAAATAAACACTGGATAGATATTGTAGCTAAGTTTCAGTCGAAAGGTGAAGGAATTAATAATTTAGTCGCTATAAAAAACCTTTCAAATGAAAATATTTATGTTATAGGTGATTCACTAAACGATCTCAGTATGTTTGAAAATTATAAAAATTCATTTACTTTTAGTAATTCAGAAGAAATCGTCAGGAAAAAAGCCAATAATATTATAAAAAATTTTTCTCACCTGATAGAAAAAATAATCTAAATTTCAAACAAATATATTAATTAGTTGCTTAAATATATTTTAAGTATAAATTATTCTTTCAAACTGAAAAGTTCTCTTTGAGGGCTTTTCAAATCAAAAATAATTAATTAATTTGTTAATGCTTACTCACTTTTACCTATTAATTTCTTAACTTTATTAACATAAATAATTAATTTTCAATCATTTTTATAGGGTTCAATTCTTTTGTTAAGAAGGTAATTATATATATAAATCTAACTCAACTAAAAATTCTATAAATTAAAAATAATTGTTCTTAGATATATCCTAAACCTGAAAGTTTTATTGATTTTCATTTTCATAAGTTTTTACTCCTTTTTTATATTATAATTACCATATTAATTTACCTTTAAAGAAGTTCTTAATTAAAAGTTAAAACTAGCTAAAATTTAGCTAATTTAGTAAAATCAAGTACTATAGAAAAGTCTCAAGATACAAAAAAGTGCTTAGTTTATTACAAACTAAGCACATCTATCTATTGAAAAGGCTTTCTAGCTACAATTTGATTTATCTCTGTAAAATCTTGCTCATTTATACCACTTTGATTTGCAATCAGTGTTCCTACTTGCCAATAATCTCCAGTGGCCGTATCGCTAGGAATTAAAACTGAAAATACTGGGTCTTCTCCTTGCCCACTATATATATTTAATCTTGCATCTGAGCTTTCTATTCTTGTATCTCCTCCGAAACATTTTACAAAAAATGAATATTTTTCTCCATCTATCATTCTTATTGTAATAATTTCTGGTCCATTTCCATTTGTATCATCTTGAGCTAAAGTAGCATTCTCTATTTTTCTATTTCTATAATATACTTCTACTTTATCTCCATTTACCCCTTCTTTAACAAGGTGTAAATCTAAATCTTCTGGTACTTCTCCCCATAGGAGTTCAGCCCTCAAATCAAATGGGGCAAATACTGTTTTTAACTGATTATTAGCTACAACCTCTTCATTTAATACTTCTAACACATCTGTTATTACTGTTACTTCCCCTTCTCTATTCAAAGGATAATTTTGTGCTTTTATAACATGGTTTCCTTTACCAACATATAACCTAAAATATCCAGCTGTTGTCCCAGCTATAGTACCTGTAATTCCAACAAATTCACCATTTAAGAATACAGGAGCTCCATTAACTGGTTTATCTAATTCGTCATATACATTTATCCCTATTACATTAAGAAGATTTCCTACTATAAATGCTCTTCTTCTTAATTTAATTTGCATATTATGATGTATTTCCCTTGTATCTATAGTTCCAGATGAAGTTCCACTTCCTAAAAGATAATCATCTGATTTATCATAAAATTCTAGTGAATACATAACTTCATTTTGGTCAGCTTTCAAGTTATCTACTATTATTTCTGCTGCATAATATGGTAACCCAGGCATTTCTACAAATTCTATCTCTCTTTCAAAGGCACTATTAAATTGCCCTGCTGCCATTTTAAATACTGTTTTTAGATTTGATACTTCTCCACCAACTTCTTCAATTACTACATTTGGTATATGAAAAATAAATTTCTTTTCACCACTTTGTAATAAAGTAGTAATAATGGCGTCTCCATAAATTGGCACTATATTTACTTCTATATCTTGCCCACCTATTACCTTTATTTTTTTTGATAATTCTTGTGTTCTACCAATTAATAAATCACCATCATAAAATTCAATATCTATAATATGTTCACCTTCATCATAATTAAAGTATGACGGTACTATACCAGTACCTTTATTAATTACTAAAGCGTCACTTTGAGTTCCATTATCAACAGTTACTTTAATAATAGGATTTGCTATATTTGTAATTTCTTCTGTTTTAAATTTGTACCTAAGCATAGGCATATTCTCTGTTGCAACTGTAAATGTATCATCTCCAATAACAGGAATTAGATTAAATACTAAATTATTTACCTGCCCTTCTTCTACATAAGCTGAATTAATAGTTCCTATATACTTATAGTTATCATACTCTATAGTCATTCTAAGCTTATAAGTATCTGTTTTCAAAGCAAAAGTAGAATAAGATATTACTCTAAAATTTTCTTCATCCACTTCTCCTCTCCAATTTAAAACTATATTTTCTCCATTTCTCAAGTTTTCTGCTTCTAAAACTCCTTTTATTCCTTTATTTGTATTAACAATAGCATTTGTATTTAAGTTTTTCATAGCAGAATCTTGTCCTTTAGCAATAGCTGTTAGCCTAATTGTAGGACTAAACGTATTTTCTCTACTTTCTTTTTTATTACTCTTACCACACCCAACTATAAGAAACAAAGTAAAAAGCAACAAAAAAAGAATGAAATTTTTTTTCATCTTTACCTCCCTATTTTATTTTTATTTAAAATATTTACTTCTTTTTTATAATAAGCCTCCCTTCTTGTATCTTATTATTTATCACATTACAATTATATCCTTTGAAAAAAAAAATATCTATATTTTTATATAGAACATTATAATATTTTGTAATGCAAATGCATAAGTATATAAAATTGAATTTTTATTTCTTAAAAACTTCTTTATTTTTTTGACATTCTTTCTTTATCTTCTTTTTTATTTTTTTGCTATTTAATCTCTTTTTTTTTTAAAAAAATTCTTTTTTATACAAAACTAATAATATCAATGTATTTAAAATAAAAAAATCTAAAAAAAATTTTTTCTTTTTCACTCTGTACAAAATAAAAACCTTGAAACTTTCATGTTTATCAAGGTTTTTTGTTTGTTTATAGTATCTTTTTTCTATAAATAATTTATATATTATTTTTAGAACATATTATTTAATTTTAAAAATAATTCTACTAAAAAAAAGAACCCCCTTTAGAGTTCCAAACTTTATACATGGTATATTCTTGGCACCCACATAGGTTCTTTATTTAATTCTGCTTGAGCATATTTTAATAATAACTTAGATTTTAGTTCTACAAACTCCTTATTATTCCATAAGTTATTCACTTCTTTTGGCTCTTCTACAAGGTCAAATAATTCTCCATAATCTGCATCACAATACAAAGTCAAATTGTACTTATCATCTATGTAGATTCTAAGATTCATTCTAGTCGGTTCTTGTCCGTTTTCAACAATTATATAGTCTCTATACCTTTCTTCTTTTCCATTCCATGTTTCTTTATCACTTAACCCCCTCATAGTATTTGGTATCTTTATCCCTGCATAATCAAGGAAAGTTGGGGCTATATCAACGAGAGATATCAATGATTCAGACACTCTATCATCTGGAATATTATTTGGGTATTTTGCTATAAATGGTACTTTTACCATATCTTCATAGTGGCAAGATGCTTTACGCACAAAACCATGATGTCCATAAAAATGACCATGGTCTGTAGTAAAGATAAATGTAGTGTTATCAACTTGAGCCTTATCAAGTATCTTTCCTATATCTTCCTTTCACCCCAAGTACGTTCCCCTTCTGGTATTTCAGTGAGCTCCTCTATAGCTTTATGAACTTTATTATTCATATTTCCTGTTGGTATAAAGAAATAATCTCACCAGTTTTCACAACCATTTTTCTCTAACTATATGGCATAGTGTTGACCTACATGGACTTCTGTTACATGATTTCTAGTAAGCTCTATATCCTTTGTCTAATAAAATATCTCCTAGAGTTTCTATATTATCTGGTGCTTTTGTTCCTAAAGCCCATATACCATGTTGAGGGTACATTCCTGTAATTATAGAAGCTCTTGAAGAAGTAGAAGTGAGATTTGAACAATAAGCCCTATTAAATGTTGTTCACATCTTGGTTAATCTATCTGAATTTGGTGTTTTTACTTCTTTATTAAACCTACCTATAGTATCCCCGTGCTGTTAATCACTGGTTATAGGTAGAATATTTGGTCTTTTATTCTTCATTTATTCTCCCCTTTCAGAAATATATTCAGTTAAAAACTTTTTATCTCATCAATTATTAACTATTACATGTTAACTCTTAACTATCAATTTTTCTCCTACCCAAGTTCACCTGCATTTTTTTTTACTCCAAAGTCTGCTTTGTCTACTAATTCAACATAACCTTCTATTCCTTCTACTGCAAAAATAACTATTTCATTTACTCCCTCTTTTAATATAGGTCCTGGTAGATAAAGGGTTTTTTGTGGCCCTCTTTCCCAAAATCTTCCAAGATTAAATCCATTTACATAAACCATCCCCTTCTTGAACCCTTCTACTCTAACAAAAGTATCTCCTACTTGAGATATTTCTATAAAACCCTTATAGTATCCACTTCTATCAAAGTTTTTATTATCATAGGTAAGTTTAGGAAGAATCTTCATAGGTAAAGGTTTCATCTTCCAACCAAATTGTATCTGTCTATCTAGCCTTACATGACCAGTTATCCCCTTATATTCTCCCACTTCAAATCCATAATTAATACGTCCAAGATTTTCTACTAGTATTTCTAGTTTATTTTCTATTTCAATCAATTCCAATTCTATCTTACTATCTTTATTTCTCTCTTTTATGCCAACAAACTTACCATTAAAGTAAACTAAAGCTCTATCTTTAAGACCTTCTATAATTAACTCACTTTTTTCAAAAGGTCCCCTAAGGTTACTTTCATAATGAACAAATCCATAATCTACATCTAAATCCTCCATAGTAAGTGGAGTAGGACTGAATACTTTAGCTGGAAATTTATCAAAATTTGCATACAAACTAGCCTTTTCAGTCAAATTTATCCTTCCATAACCTATAGTTTTTATCTCTTTAGTAGGTAGTTGTTCTACTTTTCCAAATCTATCTTCTATTATTTTTTTTATCCTCTCTAATTTTTCTGTACTTTCACCATTTTCACTAAGCAAACCGTCATAATCATAACTTGTAGCTATTGAGTAATATACACCATCATAATAATTTGCACCATTATACATGGCAAAATTAGTTCCTCCATGGAACATATAGTAATTTACACTAGCACCTCTATTAAGCATAGCTTCAAACTCTTCTACTACTGAATCACAATCCCTTACTATATGGTTATTACCCCAATGGTCAAACCATCCTATCCAGTATTCCATTACCATTTCTGGTCTATTTAATTGATGTTTTTTTAATAGTTCAAAACTCTCGTCTGTTTTACTACCATAATTGATAGTCTTTAATGTACCATCTGGTATAGTACCTCCACCAAGCATATAATCTGTTGGTCCATCACTTGTAAACCAATATGTATCTATTCCAAAGTCTATCATCATCTTTTTTATACTTCTAAGGTAATCAGTATCATTACCGTAACTTCCATACTCATTTTCCACCTGCATAGCTATTATTGGCCCACCATTTTTACCTAAAAAGGGAATTACTCTAGGTAGAAGTACTTTAAAGTAATTTTTTACTTTCTCCAAGAATAATAAATTATTACATCTTAATTTTATATTTTTATCTTTTAGTAACCAGTATGGTAAACCTCCGAAATCCCACTCTGCACAAATATACGGAGTTGCTCTAAAGATTACATACAAGCCTATCTCTTTACAAATCTCCAAAAACTTTTCAAGATTAGCAATACCTTCAAAGTTAAACTCTCCTTCTCTTGGCTCATGTAAGTTCCAAGGTACATAAGTTTCTACAGTGTTAAATCCTGCATTTTTCAATTTTATTAATCTATCTTCCCAATATTCTGGTACAACTCTAAAATAATGTATAGCACCAGATAAAATAATTATCTTTTCTCCATTAATATAAAAATCTTTTCCTTTTTCACTTAATAATATCTTTTCCATCTCCGTCCACCTTTTCTACTCTATACTTATCTATATAAAATTCATCTCCTAATCTAAAAAAACTTGTTTCTTTTTGCATATTTTCCCTTACAAATACCAAATAACTATAAGAATCAAAATTTATTCTTAGAGCCAAGGCTATATTCTTTTCTACTTTCATTCCTAACCTGTCTCTGACTTCTACATATTCTATATTTTTAACTTTGTCATTATGTATACAAGTTATAAATACTTCTCCCTTACTTTCTTTATGCAGTTCAATTCTTTTGCTCTCTACTCTTTTGTTATATTCAGGTGAATAAAAAGTATCTACTAATTTCATTTCCACATTATCTAAATTGGTCAAAATAAAATTATCGAATATAGCTTTTTCTTCACCAATATCTATATTCATAGGGGCAAAGTTGAAATTTAACTGATATTTATGTTTCTCCTTACTTTTGAAGTAGTCAATCAAAATTACTATAGATTCTTCTTTAAGATGAAGAATTTTTCTTTTTCCTATAACTGGGTCTTTTAATCTTGTAAAAGCAAGGGTAGACCCTTCAAAATAATCTATTTTTTCACCAAATTCTACTTCTTTTCCAAAAACTTGACTTTCATATTCATTTGACCAAGAATCTTTATATTCATTAAGACCATAACCATCTACCATGAAACTATTATGTTTTAAACTTGACTTAAAATACTCTCTTTCTACACTATTAACATAAGTATAACGACCATTATCTACTAGATAATCTCTATTATTAGCATAAAAGGAAAAGTGCAATATATCATCATGGGAGTGACCCCCTCCTAGAGAGTGGAGGTAGAAGTTAACATGACTCTCTTTCCCACGAGAAATTACCACTCCCATGTCTTTTAAATATTCACTCTTTTCTTTTTTTATTCCTTTAAGATTTTCATACCATATTATTTGTTCATCATCATAAAGTTTGTCCAACTGATAATCTACTTTATCATAAGCATAATACCTATACTCTTTTTTACCAAAAATAAATGTTGCCATAGCCATAATATCTTTAGTATCAAGATTATCTGAATCACCCATAAGAGGAAAATATCCATTTGGTTTTAGCCATTTTAAATTAGCTTCTACCATCTTTTCTCCCTTATCTAATATTACTTTTGGTATTTTAATACTGCTTTTTTCACATAAATAAATTATATTCAAAACTAACTTTAATATTTCATTATGATATAGAGGACTTTGCTCCCACTGACTCCCATCTTGTAAAATTTGATTATTAAGACATTTTTCTATAACTTTCAACGAGTCATCTAAAAAATTCCTCGTTTCTTCAAATCTTTTTAAGTATATTGCCAAAATAAATAAACCATGATATTCTAATAAACCCCAGTTACTTGTATACGTAAAAAAATTCTTTTTTTGATTAATGTATAAACCTTGTTCATATAAAGAATCTAAAATCTTTTCAAAAATACTTAACTTAATATCTGGTAGAAAATATTCAAGGGCTCTAATCCAATTATCAAGTCTAATTCCTACTTCGATAGATCTCCAAGTCAAATTTTTATCGTGTTCATCTTCTATAAATGATTCTATTAATTCCTCAAATTTATACAAATATCTTCTATCTTCTGTGTATTCATAACTAATACCTAGATGTTCAAAGTGTCTATGTCTATTTAACATATAACACCATTCAAGGTCTCCATTGGCCACCATATCCCACTTTATCCCTTTATCAAAAGTATAAGGTATGTTGGTTTTTTCCATATCCCATTTATTTCTAAATAAAAAGGTATCTCTAAGTATATTATTTGCGATTTCTATACTTTCTTCCACTTTTCCAATATGCTTTTTAGCTAAATCTTTTGAATTTTTTCCTATGTCATATAATTTTTCTTTTTGAACAAAGTATCCTCTAAGTTCCTCTAAAAATACTTCTTTTTCCTTTTCACTACCATATTTTTCCCATAAACTATCTACAAATTTTCCCATAAACCACCCTTCAACAATCTTTATTATTTTCATAATCTATTAATTTATTTCCTAATTAAAATAGATATTCTAGCAAATACACAATTATATTTATTACTATATTTACATTAATTATTACTTGTTTATTTATTTTTTAGGGCGAATCACTTCCCTCAACTTGTTTCAGTATCTACCAATATCTATTCCAATCTTTTTTTAGGATACGTACTAGGGCTTCTACATAAAAGTAGTCTCCCCACAATAGACATTCATCTATTCCTACATCTCCCTTCATATAATAAACGCCTTGTGTCAAGATTCCATTACTCTCTTCTATATCTTTAGTTGTATAATTATCGATTAATGAACCCATCATAGTAAGAGCTACTTCCTTGTGTTTCAATATATTTTCATCAACAAAATGTCTTTCCATTTCAAGAATTCCACATATTGTGATACTTGCTGCACTTGTGTCCCTTTCTTGTCCTGAACCATCTGTAAAAGATAGATCCCAATAAGGTACTTTGTCTTTTGGAAGGTGTTCAACAAAATAATTTGTAACTTTTTTATAAGCTTTTAAGTATTTTTCCTCTTTAGTGAAACTATATGCTAAAGCAAAGCCATATACTCCCCAAGCTTGACCTCTAGCCCAAGCTGAGTCATCTGTATAACCTTGAGCAGTTTCTCCCCTACTTGGACTACCATCTTCTATATTAAAAAAATAAGTATGATGTGTTGAACCATCTTCTCTAATAATTACATTAAAAGTTGTTTCCAAGTGTTTTAGTGCTTTTTCTCTGTAATCATTGTTTCCACTTACTTCACTTGCCCAAAATAACAATGGTATATTCATAAGACAGTCTATTATTAACCTGTAATCTTCTTTTGCCCCAAGTTTACCCCAAGCTTGTATAAAATTACCATTAGATGTAAACCTACTAACTAATATATCTGCTGCTTCAAGAGCTAATCTTTTGGCTTCTTCTTGACCTGTTAATTTATACTCAGCTACCATACTTGGACTAAATAAAAATCCCATGTCATGGTGTCCTATACAAAGTTTTCCTTCAAGTCTTTCTCTAAAGGATTTTTTATGACTACTAGCTAGTTTTTTATATCTCTTTTCCCTAGTAAGTTCATATGCAAGCCATAACATACCTGTCCAAAATCCACTTGACCAGTCACCTTCACCATTTTTTATTCTAGGATAGATATAATTAACACTAGAATGATCTGGAAATCTTTTAATAAAAGTTCTAGAATTTTTATCTGTTTTTTTAAGTGTATTATAAAGAGCAACATTGAGTTGCTCCCACTTTAGAATATTATCCATACTACTCCTTATTTATTCTAGTTTCCTAAATATCTTCTATAAGCTGCATTATTTATCTCTAATGCCTCTTCTATACCGAGATCTTTTAATCTCCTTTCAAATTTAGCAAAATCAGTATCTATATCTCCACTTCCAAGTATCCATTTTTGTACCATTTCATTTACATAAGTTTTGATATCTGCTTGTAATTTATAAATCTTTTTTCTCTCTTCATCATTATATTTTAATCTTGGCATTAATTCTGGTACATATCCATTTGCCATATATTCTTTTATCATATCCTTTGTATCTTGGTCTTTAATCATTACATCTTCTACTTTTGCATCTCTTAAAGTACCTATTAAATACATTGCACCAGTTTCGCTTTTCATTATCTCTAATGGATTTTTACCTGAATTTATTACTTTATCAGTAAGTCTTTTCTCTCCATTAACTACTTCATAAGTTTCTCCTTCAATTCCCCAGTTTGTAAGAGTTCTTCCCCTTTCACTAAACCAGTAATCAAAGTATTTAATTGCTTCTACTGGATTTTTAGTAGTGGCAGATATAGACCATCCAGCTGTAAATGTAGGTCTTGCATCAGGTATTAATCTTTTACCATTTACTTCAATTGGTGCTATAGGTTTAAATGCAAATTCAGGATTATTGTCAAGTACTGCTTGGTTAGTATTATATGAACTTGTACTTGCAAACCAGTCTATTGTAGCTCCACCTAAGTTATTCATTAATAAATAATCTCTAGCTCTAAATCCTCTTGTAAATAATTCCGGATCTATCAATCCTTCTGAATACCATTTTGCTGCTTCTTTAACTGCTTCTTTAAATGCTGGTTCCAATGGTCCAAAGTTAATACCATTTTCTTCTATATAAAATGAAATATTCCCACCTAATATACCTATTAATTCTTTAGCTGCTACAACAGCAGTTCTATCAAAGTATGGAACCTCATCTTTAAGTCCATTTCCATTTGGATCTTGATCTCTAAATGCTTTTAATACTTGATACATTTCTTCTATTGTATTCGGTCTTTCCAGCCTCAATTTATCTAACCAATCTTGTCTAATAAATAATCCTTGTGCAGTTCTTAGATTGTACCAGTCATAATAATCTGGAATGATATAGATATTTCCATCTGCTGCTTTCGTATCTCTAAAGAATCTTGGATATTTTTCAAAGAATTCTTTTAAATTTGGTGCATGTTTATCTATTAAGTCATTAAGTGGTAATAATCCACCATCTAATCCTAATTTTTCCAATTCTTTTGAAAATTGCATAGATATAATATCTGGTAAATCTCCACTTGCAACCATCAAATTAAATGCTTGTAGTTGATCTGTCATATTTTTAGATACTACATTATTAAGTGTAATATTGGTATCTTCTGCTGCTTGTTTAAAAATAGGCCAATTTGGATCAAGTATCTTTCCACTTGCCATGGAAAATATTGTTAGTTCCATTGGTTTTTCGCTGATTATATACTCTCCTTGTGAATTTTTCTCAGTTGTTTTTTCACTCTTGTCCTTTTTAAACCAATCAAAAAAACCTGCTTGTACTTCTCTTGCTGTAGCTAAAAAAATTGTTGCAATAAATGCTCCTAATAAAATTTTCTTTTTCATCTTTTCCTCCCATAGTTTTTTATGAAAAATTAATTAAATTCAAGTGTATCTTTTGTTTTAGCTAAGTACTCTTTAAGTATAATCTTATGTTTTTTTCTTTCTAATTCTTCTTGGTCTTTCTTTAATGAACTTAATTAATATGGGTCTTTTCCTAAGTTATAAAAGTACTCTTTCTCTTCTTCAAAGGGTTCATAACCCTTATCTACTATATATAAATAATCTTTACTTCTAACTTCTCACCACCCATATGAAAGATTTGATTTTCCTGTTTTTTTTTTAACTCTTCAATTACTTCTCCCTTCCCTAGATAGGCACTTACTATTCCATAATTACATAGGTTTTTACCTCATAAACTTTTATGAATATCTGTACCATCTATACCGTGTGGTATTTGTACACCAAGGATAGACAAAATAGTAGGAATAATATCTACTCTCCTACTTCCTATTGCATCTCCCTCCATTGATTACCAAATACAAATAATAAATTCATCTTTTACCCCTTTACTGAGCCAACATTTACACCCTTTTTAAAGAATTTCTGTATAAATGGATATGCCATAAGCATAGGTATAATGGAGATTACTATTATTGCATAGATTATTGTCTGTTGTGATGTTACACTTGTGCTTGTTACTATTTGTGCTGCTTCTCCTGCCATATCCTTTTCTACTATTAGTCTACGTAAGAATACTTGAAGTGGAGCTTTTTTCTCATCTGTTAAAAGTATCATAGTCCAAAAATATCCATTCCATCTACCTACTGCATAAAATAACCCAACTGTTGTTAGAGCTGATTTAGATAGTGGCAAATATATCTTTCTCATTATCTGCATCTCAGAGGCACCATCTATTTTTGCGCTTTCTTCAAGACTACTAGGTATACTTTGAAAAAAAGTTCTTAATATAATTACATTAAAAGTATTAACTGCAAAACCTACTATTACACTTGTATAACTATTTACAAGACCAAGGTTTCTAAAATTTAAGTATCTAGGTATAATTCCCGGATCAAACCACATAGTTACAATTATAAATAAGGTAATTGCTTTTCTATATTTTAATCTTGGCTTACTAAGAACATAAGCTCCTGTTGCTGTAAATAATAAATTTACCATAGTTCCTACTACTGTTATAAATATTGTGTTCCCATATGCTCTCCACAAACCCTCTATCTTAAAAGCTTCTCTAAATGATTCAAATGAAAAGCCCTTTGGTAATAAAGTCACTACTCCTGTTTCTACAAAAATTGGTTTACTTACACTTGCAGAAAAAACGTATATAATTGGATATATAAACATAACTGAAAGTATTATTAATAGGATAATATTTATAAATTGAAATACCTTTTCATCTATTGTTTTTTGTATCTTACCCATTCTTACCTCCCTACCACAAACTTGATTCAGTTAGTTTTTTGCTTAATTTATTTGCTCCATAAACAAGTAAGAACCCAATAATTGCATTAAATAATCCAACTGCTGTACTCAAACCAAAGTCTTGCGATAACATACCTGTTCTATATACATATGTACTTATAACATCTGATGTTGAATAGGTAGCTGGTTGATAAAGTAGAAGTACAGATTCAAAAGCTACATTTAACATCTTACCTATTTTAAGTACTAACATTACAACTATAGTTGGCATAATTGATGGTAAAGTTATATACCATAATTCTTGTAATTTGTTTGTACCATCTATCCTCCCTGCTTCATATAAGTTTGGATCTACACCTACAAGGGCAGCAAGATAAATAACTACGTTAAATCCAGCATTTTTCCATATTCTCATACCAGTAAAGATACCTCTAAAATATTCTGGTTTTGCAAGAAAATATTGTTTTTCAAACCCAAGTTTTTCTAGCATTAAATTTACTACTCCTGTACTTGGTGAAAGAATATTTACTGTAATTCCTGCTACTACTACTATTGCTATAAAATATGGTATAAATGATACAGTTTGTACAAAGCTTCTAAAGAATTTATTCTTTACTTCATTTAACATAAGTGCCAAGATTATTGCAAAGGGAAATTCAAATACTAAACCATACAAGCTTAACATCATTGTATTTTTAAATGTTGTATAAAAATATGGACTTGTTAAAAAATTTTTAAAATTTTCTAAACCTATCCACTCACTTCCACTTATACCTCTAAAAACATTAAAGTCTTGGAAAGCAATTATTAAACCACTCATTGGTTTATACTGAAATAGCAAATACCAAATTATAAAAGGAGCCAATATGACATATAATTCATTTTTTTCATAAATACTTTTTATCTTAAACCATAGATGTGATTTTTTCTTTTTTTCTGCTTCTACCCTATCTATTCCCCTATCTGACATATTTCCCCTCCTATCTAACTAACCACCCACCATCAACAGCTAATATATGACCATTTAGATAATCAGATGCTTTACTTCCAAGGAAAACTACTGTACCTTGAAGATCTGTTGTTTCTCCCCATCTACCAGCAGGGATTCTATTTAAAATACTCCTATTTCTTTCTTCATCTTCTCTTATAGGAGCAGTATTTACTGTTTTAATATATCCCGGTGCTATTGCATTTATTTGTATATTTTTATTAGCTAATTCATTTGCAAATGCTTTAGTTAATCCTGCAACACCGTGTTTACTTGCAGTATATGATGGTACAAACTTTCCACCTTGAAATGAAAGCATACTTGCTATATTTATGATTTTTCCACTTCCATTTTTTACCATTTCTTTTGCTGCTTCTTTACTGAGATAATAAACAGCATTAAGATTGAGGTCGATTATATCTTTCCATCCTTTATTTTCACCTTCTAATAAAGGTGCTCTGTAAATACTTCCTGCATTATTAACAAGTATATCTATCTTTCCAAAGGCTCTTACACAATGCCTTACACCTTGACTCGCTTCTACTTCATCCATCAAATTTCCAGTTACATAAGCAAATTTTCCACCTTTATCTTCTATAAATTCTCTTATTTCTTCCAAATTTTCTATAGAATAAGTATATAGAAAAATATCTGCTCCTGCTATAACAAGTGCTTTTGTAAGAGCCATACCAATACCAGTATTCCCCCCAGTTACCATTGCTACTTTTCCTTCTAAACTAAAGAAATTCATATTAAATTCCATACTAACCTCCTATTTGAGTTCTTCCATTGCTACATAATCCATATCTGTAAATGTCTGATTCTCTCCAACCATTCCCCAGATAAATGTATAATTTCCTGTCCCCACTCCTGAATGAATAGACCACGATGGTGAGATTACTCCCTCTTGATTTTTTACTACTATATGTCTTGTTTCCTGAGGTTCTCCTATTAAATGGAATACTCTCGTTTCTTCTGACATATCAAAATAAAAATATACTTCCATACGTCTTTCGTGCGTATGACAAGGCATAGTATTCCATATACTTGGTTCATCTAACATAGTCATACCCATTAATAACTGACATGATTTACATACATTTGGATGTACATATTGGTAGATAGTTCTTTTATTAGAATTTTCTACAGTTCCAAGTCTTACAGGTTGAGCCTTTTCAAATTCTATCTTTACTATTGGATACTCTTTGTGAGCCGGTGCTGAGTTAATATAAAATTTAGCAGGATTTTCCTTATTTATACTTTGAAATTTAACTTCTTTTACACCTATTCCTACATATAATCCATCTCTACTTTTCACTTTATATTCGACACCATCTAATGTTACTTTTCCTTCACCACCAGTATTGATGATTCCAAGTTCTCTTCTTTCAAGGAAGTATTCAGAACCAAGTTCTTTACCACCTTTTAATTCCAAT
Source organism: uncultured Fusobacteriaceae bacterium (assembly GCA_964517235.1). Taxonomy (GTDB): domain Bacteria; phylum Fusobacteriota; class Fusobacteriia; order Fusobacteriales; family Fusobacteriaceae; genus CAZFBB01. The sequence goes on along the minus strand of CAZFBB010000005.1, from coordinate 9,874 downwards.
ATTTCTTCTACTGGCTTTACTCCTCCAGCAATTATTCTATCTACGTGTGAATAGGTAAGATTTACTTTATCATCTTCAAATACTTTTTCAATGAGAAAATCTCTCCTTATTTCTTCTGTTGTATATTTTTTTACATCTCTTGGATGATTTGCATATCTTATATCCATCTTCAAACTCCTTATCAAAATGTTTTTAAAATTTTCATTTTGTCAATTTTTAGAACTATTAATCCCTCAATAGGAGTGTAACTTAAATTATTTTATCTGTAAATCATTCCTTTCCCTTTTACTCTTTTCTAATGATAATCCAATATTTTATAGCGCTAACAATAGATACAGTATCATTTTTTTGATTTATATGCAATTTTCTATATACTATTTTCAATAAACTTTTTTAATTTTTGAATTTTTTTGTATAATTTGTAAATTAAGGGATGTAGAGGGGATTCAACTATATTTTTCTTATTTCACATAATTAATTAAATTATATTTTATATACAAATAAGTTAATATTTATTTATTGTTTGAATTATCTATACTTTTATCAATATTAGAAAAAATAAGGAGTCATGTGGAAAGTAAAAAGAACAAATTATTAGCAAAATATAAGGTTAATAAAGAAAAAATACCTAATTCACTTTTTAAGTATTCTTCAATAAATGAAAAATTTATATCGGCTCTAGAAGAGGAAAAAATAGAGAACTACACAAATTTCCTTCGTCAGTACTTAAATCAATCTATTTTGGTTTAAATTCCTCTAAAGAAGATATAAAAAACATAATCCAATTGGTTATTAAGACCTACGGGAATAATATTCATTTTTACAAAATGTCTATTGATTCAAAAAGATTTGCTTTAAAAAAAGTTAAATTAAATAAAGAATTATATCTAGACTGAACCTAAAATGTCTATAAGAAGTGATAAGGTGAAAAAAATAACTTTTAAACAACTTGGTAGTATATGCGACTATGTTTTTTCAGTCAATACCTTTGAAAAAATAGCAAAACTTAGCAAAAAACATGCTATGGAAATGTTTAAAAAAGAGGATAAAGCCCACCTAGAAGCTATAGAGCTCATGAAAAAACTTATGAAAGAGCCTGAAAAAATGAATTAATGTATGAAAGTAAAAAGAAAGAATTTGAAAATTTGCCTAATTAAGACTAAGAGATTAACTGGAAAAGTTATTCTTTTTTCTTTTCTCCCCTCATATAATATAAATAAGATAAGGGAGGAATTATGAAAATATTTTTATTTTTTTTTCTAATTAGCAATATGATTTTTTCTCAAAAAGTAATGATTATTGGTAGTTATCACGATGAATACCCATGGCAAAGAGAGTATAAAGAAGCTTTAGTGAAAAATCTAAATGGAGAATATGAGATTTTTTCCTTTAATCTTGATAGTAAAAGATTGGAGATTGATAAAATTAAAGAAAAAGTTAAAGAAGCCATTGAGTATATCGATTTAATAAAGCCTGATATTGTTCTTTTGGGAGATGATAATGCTTTAAATTTTTTAACCAAAGAAGTTTTACAAAGAGAAATCGACATAGTTTTTCTTGGTATAAATGAAAATCTAAGAGATTATTTTGCAAAAAAACCTGATAAAATAACCGGAGTTTTATCTCGACCGTACTACAAAAGAGCCATTAATGCAATAGATAAAATTCTCAATCCAGCTAGAAATATACTAATTTTATTTGATTCTAGCCCTACAAGTATGAATATTATTGATGAAAACTTTATTCATGTAAAAAAGATTTTTAACACACAAATTCATATAGAAGTTGTTTATGATTTTAAAAGTTGGAAAAGGATTGTTGAAGCTTCTCGCAAAGGGTATGATGCAATCATTATTGGCTCATATCAAAAAATAGAAGATGAAGGTAAATATATAGATGGAGAGGAGCTTATGCGATGGACTTCTAAAAATAGTCCCCTTCCTATATTTTCCTTTTGGGCTTTTGGAGTAGGTTGTGACATGAGTATAGGAGGTCTTGTTGTTTCTGGTGAAACTCAAGGAGTAGAAGCTAGTAAAATTATCAAATTAATATTAAATGAAGGAAAAGAGCCTAAAGAGGTATATCCTATTTCAGTTTTGGGAGGCAAGTATCTATTTAGTAGAAGACAATTAAAAAAGTGGAATTTATCTTTACCAAAAGATATAGAAAATATCTCTGAATATACAGACTAATAGTAGAAGCTATTAGTCTGAGACTGTAGACAAATAAAATTTTCTTAAAAAAGGTTTTATTTGTTTTTTTTTATTTAGATGTACCTATATAAGAAATTTAGATTAAGTTAACGAAAGGAACGTTAAGAATTTCAACTGTTTGAGCTCCTTAAGAGCGAGTTTTGAAATTTAGTGACTGTAGTGATTACCTAATCTTATTTCTTATATGAGTACTTGATTTTTTGCATTACTTTTGTATCAAGACAAAAGTAATGATGTTTTTTCAAAAAACTAGTTGTTTGTCTTCAACCTGAGACTAATAGTAGAAGCTATTAGTTTTTTTTACATGGTAAACTTTTGTGTTTTTAAATTTTGTATTACTATTTTTATAACTTCTAAAACCAAAGGAAAGCAGTTTTCTCCATTTAAACTCTCTAAAAAATAAAAATATCTAAGAGAATTATCTAGAGGCTGACTAGAATATAATGGAATAGTTTTAAATAATTAAAAAATTTATTTTAAAATTTATTTTGGTCAACCTCTAAAAATAATAAAGATAATTAATCTACATTAAAAAACATTGTTTTTTTTGAAAGTTCATTTCCTAATACCAATGTTGATTTTAAACTTTCAAACTCTTGGTAAATTGACTTGACTATGATACAATTTGATTCATAAGTTTCATTAACTAATCCTTCAATTTCTACTGAATTATTAGTAATCTCTCTAATAACTGTCAAAGCCCCCTTTCTTGTATTGTTTTGTTCCTTCAAACCTAATATTATTCTCTTGAGGTTACTGCTATTTGCAAGCATCTCTACCCTTATATTTTTTATAAAATTATCCAATTCATTCATAGTCGTTAATCCATTATCAATTTTATTTTCTACACTTTTATTAACTCCATCAACCCTAAATATTCCTTCTTTTATATTTTTAACAATCTCTTCTATTACATTTGTTTCATGGTTAGTTTCATCAGATAACTTGCTTATTTCACTTGCTACAACTGCAAATCCTTTTCCTGCTTTTCCTGCTCTCGCTGCTTCTATAGAAGCATTTAATGCCAGCAAATTGGTTTTTTCTGCTATCTTCTTTATAGCCAACAACATTTCTTCTACTTTCAATGATAATTTTGTTAATTTTTCCACTTCACCATTTGCATTTACTATCTCATTTTTAATTTTATTCATTCTATCAGACATATTCAAATTTTTTTCATACATAATATCTGTTTTAATTGTTGTTTTTTCGATTAAATCTGTCATATCTTCCATTTTTTCACCTGCACTATCTTGACTTTCTTTCAACTTTTCAGCCATAGCCAAGAATTTTTCTGTGCATGTTGATTGAGAAATTACACTATCCAAAACTGACAACATCTTTTTATTAATATTCTCTATACCTAATTGAGATAAATCTGAACTTTCAACTTCATTTCCCTTTATTACTTTTTCTAGAGACTCTGTTAATCTAGTATTCTCATTGATTAATCTTGTTGACAATTCTTGTATATTTAATACAATATTTCTAAATGTACTAATTATTCTATTTAACTCTTTAAAAATTGACCCAATTTCATCTTTTCTATCTGTTTCAAAAGATACTTTCAAATCTCCTAAAGAGACTTTTTTCAAGATACTTTCAATTTGTTTTACAGGTTTAATTACTATATTATTCACATACCAATATATAATAAAAAAAACTAACAAAGATATTACACTTATGGAATATTGTATTATTTTCACTCCAGTAATTTTTTTCCCCGATTCTTTTTGCAAAGAAGAAACAATTTCATTTAAACTATTTAGTAGTTTAATATTATTATCTTTTATACTTATAAACGAATCTTTATTTCTTGTTTTTTGTGCTAAAGTTACTTCTTTCTTAAATTCTCTCCAAATACTTATTGCTTCTTTTACTTCTTTTCTTTCAATTTTATCTATTAAAGCTTTGCCTTTTTTATCAATATTAATATATCCACCATTATCAAAATTTATTAATGTTTCTTCAAAAAGATTTTTTAATTGTTCTAACTCTTTATTTAATTCAAAAACTTCCTCTTCTTCATCATTTGCTTTTAAGTATTCAATTAAAAAAATTGTTTTAGTTATCTTTTGGCTCAACATTCTTTGTCTACTTGCTATATTAATTGTTAATGCATCTCTTTTCTTTAATTCTATTGTAGTTAGTACCGCCACTAAATTTATCAAAACTAAAATGACAATTATACTTGTTATTGATATAATCTTCCCTCTTATTCCAAATTTCATATACTACCTTTCCAATACTTTTTTGCTATTATTATTTTTGAATGCTCAAGCAAGAAAATCTTATCTTATTTGGATATTTTTGTAAATCACCACTTTTACATCTTTATTTTTCTATAAATATTAAATATCTTTCATTGAAAAATCTAGATTCATTTTATTAAAAAATATATATCTACTTTTCCATACTTAATTTTCCAATTTTAAAAATTAAATTATTAATTTAATAAATTGTTTTTTCTATTTTGTTTATTAAAAAATAAACATAATTGTAAAAATATTCTTAATTAATTGAAAATTCTAAATATAAGTTAGTTTAAAGAAAGAATAAAAAGAGACTTTATTCTTCAAATCTCTTTATTTATTAATTATCCCTTATTAACTATTTTTAAGGCTTCCCGGCGATACCCCCTCATATTTTTTAAATACTCTAATAAAAGTATTCGCACTATTATATCCTATCTCTTCTGCTAAATCTTTAATCTTTATATTTGGATTTACTCTCATTATTTCTTTAGCTTTCTCTATACGTTTTTGGTCTAATGTAGTTTTAAAGTTTTCACCAAATAGTTGTTTATATAAACTACTTAGATATTTACTAGAAAATCCAATATATTCAGACATAATATCAAGGGAAATATCTTCTTTATAATATTCATCAAGGTATTTTTCGATAGCTTTTTTTATTTCATTTTTGTCTTGATAATTTTCACTTTCTTCACATAAGTCTTTTACTACTTCTTTAGTTGCAAAAATAAATTCATCTATACTTTTTACCATAACAAGTTTTTCCAAATCTATCTCTCTATCTTGCTGTTTTCCCACTCTTTTTAATGTATTTATTAATTGAGCTTCTAATTCAACTATATTATCTATATTTATTCTTCTCTTATTAAAATTTTCATCAAAAATATCATCAAGGACTTCGTAAACACCAAGAAGATTACCACCCATTATTTTTTTTATTAATTTTCTTTCTATATCAAAGGTATAATAATAACTAGTATCCTTTAATTCTTCAACTTTATCGATACTCATTATAAACTCTTTAGTTAACACAAATCTATACTCTAAAAGCTTTACCAAATCCTTATAAGCATCGGACAAGTTATCAACTTCTATCTCTTCCAATACTGCCCCTCCCATATCTATATCAAACTCTTCTATAGTTTTTTTTAATATATACTCAACATACTCCTTTTTAAAACTTTCATCATAGATAAAGCAAATAGTTTTATAATCTATATCGAGTAAATGTGCCGTAAATCTTTCTTTCATAACCATCTCTATTTTTGTTTTAAGACCAAGTAAATATTCTTTTGAATAATTTTCTTCATATTTATCATCATCACATATTTTCAAAAGAAGCATATTATAACTTTCTTTTTCAAGTAATTCTGGTTTTTTTTCACTTATTCCCAAAATATAGTCTTTTATCTGTTTTTCTCTATAAACCAAATCTACATTTTTAGCTTTTGTTTCCAAAAATTCATTTTGTTTACGAAGTCTAGAGTAAGTATCTTCAATAAGTTCTATACTATCCTTTTCATTTATATCCAAGTTTTTCTTAAGGTCTTTTATAGGATTATATAATAGTTCACTTATACTTTTTGTAAATAAATATATAAATATTAGGAGCATAAAAAGTGGAAGTAAAAGTCTTGCTAATATGTAGATTATTATCTCTCTAAGAGTAAGACTCCCCTTTCTAAATACATATATATTTCCATAAACATTCTTTTTAGTGACTATTTCTCTTGCTATATTTTCTATTTTTCTATTACCTTTTATAATAACATCTTGATTATCATTACGTATAATAAAATTATAATTTTTATAATTAGGTATACTTTGAAAAAATTGCTCTTTATCTATGGCAATAATCCAAGTAAATTTTTTCACCATATTTACATCAAAATCCCTATAAAAATATACTAAGTCTTTCTCTGTATTATAAAATAGAGTCTCATATGCTCTTAAATTTTCTAGGGTTTGATTTAATACATCTCCCCTTAAATTAAGTTCCAAGTCTTTATAATAATATTCACTTGGAGAAGTATCTAAAAAATTTACTATAGTATCCAATTTATCTTTTTTTATACCTATCGTATATCCAACATTTACGATAAGAGTTGAATTTTTTCTAAGTTCTTGTTGTAATTTTGTCAGATTATAATAATTTATTTTATCTTCATAGATAAATTTAGTAAATTTTTCATCGTACTTAATTTGATTTAAATAAGTATTTATCATTTCAAACCTTGTTTTCAATAGTACTTCTATATTTTTACTCTTCTCTTCAAATAATACTTTGTTTTCTTTAATATTTTTGAAGATAAATTTCCAAGTATAAATTCCATAAACAAATAAACCAATTATAGACATACTCAAAAATAATCTTACAAAAATGTATTTTTTATAACTTTTCAAAATAACCACCCTAAACTTTACATTTTATCCAAATTTATTTCATATCGTATATTTATATAACATTTACTATATTTTGTCAAAAATTATTAATACAACTATTTTATTATATTAACTCTTCTAAAAAATATATTTTTATGAAAAATAATATTTAATATACAATAATTTAAATTTAAAAAAACAGATTCATATATACAGACTTTTAAAATAATAATACCAATCTTAATACTTCTTAAATATGTAATAAATATCATTACAAAATGAAATTTTTTTAAGAAAAACTCGAATTTTATCTATAACTATATTTTTATCTTTCTATAAACACTGGTTTTATTCGATATATACTTAGACTCTTTATTTAATTTATTACTTGTGCAATCTCAATTGTACCTACTATTTTTATTACGATTTAAGTAATCGACGTGATAATTTTAGTTATGGGAAACTATCTATAAGAAACATTAGAAATATTAGTCGAAAAAACCTTTGAAGAAGTAATAAAAAATATCAAATTAATTAAAAGTTATAATATAGATTTTAATATCTTAACTGTAATTACTAAAGACTTAGTTCCTTATACTAAAATTTTATATAATTATTTTAAACAAATGTCCTTTGATTATCTTCAATTTAGCCAATGTATAGATTCAAGTCCCATACAAGGTAATTTGGAAGAATTTTCCCTTAATCCTCAAAATCACTTAAGTTCATGACAAAACTATTTGATTTGTGGTATGAGGACTTATTAAAGGAAAAATATGTAAGTACAGATAACTTTGATTTGATTTGATTATGTAAAAAATTCTTGGAAATTGACATCTTATTCCTTGTTATGCCAAAGGAATATCTACTTGTCAAAGCATAGTAGAAGCAAATGGAAATTTTTACATTTGCGATTTTTATGTTAATGAAGACAACAAGCTTGAAAACATTGAAAATTCTAGTATAAAATCTATATTACAATCGAAAAAAATCTCTGAATCTGTAGAAGAAAGTTCTCTACTACATCCTGAGTGCAAAACTTGTTCTGTCTATAATCTATGTAGAAATGGATACAAATGATACAGAATAGAAGGTAAATATTATTATTGTGAATCTACTAAAAAACTCCTTTTACAAAAAAGAGATAGATTCTTAAAAACAATAGAATTAATCTCAAAAATCAACAATAAAACTGTAAATAACTATTAAACAATAAACTTTATTAATATAACACTTAAAGGTACAAAGAGCAATCGAGACTTGCACCTTTTATGTACTATTATATCACCTTTATATCAATATAAAAGTAATAAAGAAAAAGTGACTAATTACCAAAAACTAATCACCTTTCTTTTATTATACTTTTTATTCTATTTTAGATTATTAGCTAAGTTAAAAAAGTTTTTAGACTTTGTTAACTAAACAAAAAAAATCCTTTTATTAAAATTCTACCTTTAGTTCTTCCTATTTTATATATTTTTATCTTATAGAAAATTCCTTTAATACAGGATAACCATTTAAGAATTCAATAGTTGTAATGCTCGCTACTTCACTTTTAAACTTCCAAAAACTATTTATATTCTCACAAATATAATAGGATAGAACTGCACATATTACTCCAAAATGCGCAACAACTAAAGCATCTTCACCTTTTTCTTTTAGCTCTTCTACAAACTCTACTACTCTATTTGTCATATCCTCTATATTCTCCCCTTGTGGATATTTATAATTTATTCCTTCCTTTACCCATTTATCATACTCAATGGGAAATCCATCTCGAATTTCTTTATAACTAAGACCTTCAAAAAGACCAAAATGCAACTCCATTATTCTCTTATCTGTTTCATATTCATTATGACCAAGGGCGATACTAGCACTTTCTCTTGCTCTTTTTAGAGGACTTACATATACCTTTCTAAATTTACCTAATTTTTCCCTTACTTCTACTACTTGCTTCCTACCTCTATCTGTCAAACTAGGGTCAAGTTGACCATAATAAACACCTTTTATATTTAATTCACTTTCTCCATGACGCAAAAATGTTATTTTCATCTATCCCCCTAAAATTCTATAGCTTCTCGAGCATTTATCCCTTTATCAAAAGGATGTTTTATCTTTTTCATTTCACTTACAAGATCAGCCTTTTCAACCAGTTTTTCACTAGCATCTCTACCAGTCATTACAAGTTCTACGTGATTTTCTTTTTTATTCATAAACTCTAAAAGTTCCTCTTCACTTATGCTTCCACTTCCAATACAGTTTACAAGTTCATCACACAAAACCAAATCAAAATCTCCTTGATTATCTATTATCCATTTCATACCTTCTAGTACTTCTTCTCTAGCTTTAGCTTTTTCCTCTTCATCCATATTCCAGCTAAATTTTCTAGAAGTATTAACCCTTTTAAACACCAAATTTTTTGGATTTACTTCTTTTAAAAACATAACTTCTCCAGTTTCCCTAGCTTTCAAAAATTGAATTATTAGAACTCTTCTTTTCCTACCTATTGCCCTTATACCAAGACCAAATAAAGCAGTACTTTTACCCTTTCCATTACCTGTATATATCTGAATTAAACCTTTTTTCATCTTATCACCTCTATATATTATAGATAAAATTAGTACAGATTGCAATTTCAAAATGTACTTATAATAGAGTAATTTTAAAATATTAAATTTTCATTGTCATTTTAATTCTTCATGTTAAACAATAAACTCAAAAATAATAATTTTTTAGATTAGTTTTATGCTTTCATGAAATAAAAAACTGTAAAATATTATTATTTAATATTATTTTACAGTTTAATCTTTAATTATTTTTATTGATTTTGACTTTCTTTTGCTTTAAACTCAAATTCTATACGTCTATTTAATCTTCTGCCCTCTGTAGTTTCATTAGTAGAAGTAAAATTTGTTTCTCCCCTTCCAACCATTTTAATTTCAAGAGTATTTTCTCCACTAACAAATTTCTCTATTAAACTCCCAACTGCTTCTGCTCTCTCTTTAGAAAGTTTTAAATTAAGCT